>NZ_JBAFWY010000005.1:0-20000 GCF_036576165.1 Bartonella rhinolophi | reverse complement strand
CATCTTTTGTTGAGGCATTGTCGAGCTGTGTGAACAGTTTATGTGCTTGTTCTTCAAGAGCTTTGATTGCTTGCTCGGTTTTTTCTTCTGCTGTTTGGTAAACATGGAGCGCATGGTTGGCTGTCGTTTGAGCTTCAGAAGGTGTCATGCCATTGTGTATAAGACTGTTGATGACTTCCTTTTGGTTGATATTTGCTATCATGGTTTGTGCGCGATTAGAAAGGCGATCACTGAGATTTTTTAGGTATGTGTGATAGTGTGTAGGATCTTTCTTGTAAGCGGTTATCGTAGAATTGATCTCGTGCACGGCTGCCTTATAAAATTCCTGCAAGCGGTCAGAATTGAGTGCAGAAATGTCGCTTTTGTTCAGAAGAGTGCGCAAATCGCTGCGTAATTGATCAAAGAAATGTCCATTGTTGTCGGTAGAGAGACTGATATCTACGGATATTTTTTTGTTAGTACTTGGAATTATGCGTCAGTATTATCAAGTAACTGAATCAAAAATTCAGGGTGCAGTGGTAATTTTTTATTTGCACTAGCTATTGGGCAGCTTATTTATGAACCATTCAGTGATAATTTTTTGACGTAAAAAGACACTTTTTTTAGGCTTATTGTTGTGGCTTTTTCTACACTAAGTATAATCTATACAGTCAATATAAAAGCTTCTCTCATGTTACGTTTTTTACAAGGACTTGGAGCTTGTGTTGGCATTGTTATAAGTCGTGCTATTATCAATAATTTACTGGATAAAAAGGAGGCTGGAAAGCTTTATTTGGCTATTTTCCCTTTTGTGGGGACATCACCAGCGCTTGCTCCATTGATTGGGGGGCTTTTATTACATGCTTTTAATTGGCAAGCTGCTTTATCTTTTTAAGTTTTTTATACTCTTAACTATTTTGCTGTGTTGTTTTGTGCTGAAAAAAACTCTCCTTCCTCAAGAGCGCCAGTCTTTTTGTTTTGCAGAGATTGTTCAGGGCAGTTTAGGGGCTTTTAGAAATAAATAGTTTGTTTTTTATGCGCTTATTCCATGTTTTGCTTACGCAATTTATTTTGCTTATACCGTGGATTCACCTTTCTTACTAACAACTTTGGGCTTATCATCTGTATATGTTGGTTATAGTTACGTTGACGTTTCTCTAACCTATGTCTTGGGGAATTTAGTAGCACGATGGTTCCTCAACCAAAAATCTATGGAAAGAACTATAAGGTACGGATATATTATTTTTGTTACAGGGGGGGCGTATTGTTTGCTTTGCAAATGTATATAAGTCCATGGTTGTTTGCTACATTAATAATCACTTCTGTGCTTACCTTTGGAAATGGTTTTTATTACCATTAGGGACTGTATTAGCTATTTTACATCCGCAGGCTGCTGGAGCTGCATCTGGCGTTACGGAGGCTGTACAATTAGGAAGCGCCGCATTAAGTGTGCGGTTATTGGAAAAATATCTGGACATAATCCACAGGTTGTAGGCGTTTTATTAGCTGCGTGCTGTCTAGTAGGTTTTATAATTTATATTCGAAAAGCGTGTTATTTTATGGTCTTTGTAACGAACTTATTGAAATAGACTATTAAGCAAGTGAGGGGGGAGAAGGGTATGCTTAAACGCTTTATATTGCTCTACGTGGTGGAGAATATCAAAAGAAATTATCTTTTTCTATTGGATTATATAGAGCGTGCTAGTCTGATTGCGGCTTAAGTAAAATTTAAGGTTAGTTATTGCAAGGGATTATTTAAATCCATGATTGATAGAGGTTGGGATGGTTTATGTTTTAATGATTACATATAGTTGTTATGTAACGTTGTTTCTGATATTAAGCTCGTTATGATTGTATATCTGTGCACTATCAATATCAATTAACTGGATATTTATGAGCTAAAGACGTGAGGAATTGCATTTTGGAGGGGGGAGTGCTAAGGGTAAGCTGAATAAATATAAGTTATCTACGTCAGATAGTTGAGGCGGTTAATTATAGAACTTCGCATTTTTTAATGGAATTTTGTTTTCTGATACTGTTATGTAATTTATGCGAAAGATAAAAGCTATTTCGTTCTTAAATATTGGCTTTTGTTCAATGATAATCTAGGTATGGCTTTGGCAAATATCTTAGCAGCTGTGAATGAAAGTGTAAGTTTTATTAGTGACTTATAAATGGGGAGAGATATGGGGGAAAAGAGTGGGAAGTTTTAGTTTTAGAGATATGGTTAGCGTTTTTCAATTTGTATAAAAGGGAAATAGGCTGCAACAGAGAGAAAGGTTGTAAAGCTATTTCTATTTTTTTCCTGTACATCGAAGTTTTTTTGCTCTCCTTCTGGATTTTAATGATTTAAGCATTGAATATCAGGCTTTTTTGGGAGCAAAAAACGTGTTTGAGTGCAGGAAAGGTTCTGACAACAATCCGCATTTTAAAACAAAAAATGCAGGGAGTATAAATGGTATGAACCCACATGTTATTGTTTTTTCACCTGTTATGCCTGTTTGGGATGAAGGAGCTTTTTGTTCTCCACTTCAAAAGCTGTTTTTAGAAAAAGGGTTTCATGTGACTTCATTGGATACAGTCTCTCTTTTTTCTGGGAGCTCTGTAGCAGAGGCTATTCCTTTAATCATAGAAAAAATTAAAAGCCGTTTTCAAGGTCCTTTGGTGCTTGTAGGTTTTTCCATGGCTGGGACATTGGTACAAATTTTAGCAGCGCGACTTCCAGATATACGGGCTGTTCTTGCTGTAAGTGCGCCAAGTTATCCAGATGCGTTTTTACGACGACGGCTTGAACATCTTCTGACATTATTGAAAAATGGTGATTTATCAGGAGCTTTGGAAGCACTAAATATTTTGGTGCAACCTCTTGGAAAAACTGAGAAAATAATACAGAGAAAAATCCCTGATGAGCAAAAAAACATGGCTATTGAGCGTATGCAAAGGGGATTTCGGCTTTTACTAAAAATGGATGCTCGTAGTGAAATTATAAAATATGCTGGAAGGTTTTTAGCTTTGGTGGGGGAAAAATCGCAACTTGCAACTATAAACAATCAAATTCAGAGTCACTGTTTAAATCATGAATATAAAGTTATCTTTGGTGCTGGTATGCTTCCATGGAATGATAATCCTGTCATGATGTATGCAATTATTCATGAATGGATTAATAGAATATGAAGAAGAAAATTCTTGTGTTACCTGGCGATGGGATAGGATTAGAGGTCTGTGATGCTGCACTGATGGTCTTAGAGCAGCTCAAGTTGCCGATTGAATTAATTTACGGTGATATTGGTTGGGAGTGTTGGAAAAAGGAAGGAGATTCTGTTCCTAAAGCGACTTGGCAAAAAATTGCCAAAAGTGATGCTATTTTGCTTGGCACTGTTACGAATAAAGAGCAAGAAGCTGCTTTAAAAGAGCTTGAACCGCATTTAAATGGGAAGGAACTTACATATATTTCTCCTGTTATTCAATTGCGCCAAAAATTAGGCTTGTTTGCTAATATACGGCCTGTAAAATACATTATTGGTGCAAGAAAGCCGTTTAATTTTTGTATTATAAGAGAAAATACAGAAGGTTTATATGCGGGACTAGATTTTCGCGGTATAAATGCTGAAACAGCGACATGGTTAAAGCATCCCAATTTAGAAAAATACGGTCTTAATGAAGCTGCATGGGCAGTGCGTTTGCAAACCCGTCTTGGTTTAGAGCGGTTATTTGAATATTCTTTTTCTTATGCGCGGATGTATGGTTTTAGACGGGTCACGTTTGCGGATAAACCAAATACTTTGCGAGAGAGTGGTCAATTTGCTCGAGAAATTTTTGAGCGCATAGCACGAAATTATCCAGAAATTGAAGCAGAAATTCATAATGTTGATGTCGTTGCATTATGGCTTGTACAAAAGCCAGGGCATTTTGGTGTTATTGTTGCAGAAAATATGTTTGGCAATATTCTCTCTGATGTTGCTGCTGGGATTATGGGTGGATTGGGAGTTGCGCCCAGCGCAAACATGGGGAACCAGATTGCTTGTTTTAAACCTGTCCATGGAAGTGCGCTATACATTGCTGGACAAAATAAAGCAAATCCTTCTGCTATGCTTTATACCACTGTTTTACTCTTAGAGTATCTAGGTTTTAAGGATGCGGCGCAACAATTGTCTGATAGTGTTGATAAAGTTATTCGTGTTGGCAAAAGCGTGACCTATGATTTGGGAGGAGGGGCATCTACATGTCAGATGGCTAACGCTGTTTTGGATGCTGTTACTAACCCCGTATCAGTTTGTCGTGCAGCGGTTATCACTATCGGTGATGAGTTACTTTCTGGACAATACTTAAATACGAATTTACAACATTTAAGTCAAAATTTAGAAAAAAGAAATATCCAAGTAACACGCCATTTCGTTTGTGCTGATCAATTACATCAAATTAGTGAGGCTGTGATTACTTGTCTCGGGCAAGAAGATCTTATTATTCTCAGTGGAGGATTAGGACCGACATCTGATGACAAAACACGTGAGGCGGTTGCTCAAGCTGTCCGGCTGCCACTGGTTCATAATGAAGTTGTGTGGCAAACTATAAAAGGTCAGTTACAACAATTGGGTATCACACCAGATAAAAGCAATGCTCGTCAGGCATTATTTCCTGAGATGGCAAATGTGTTAGATAATCCCACTGGCACAGCACCTGGTTTTTATTTTACTCATGGGACGAGTTGTATTGTTGTTTTGCCAGGTCCTCCTACGCAAGCCCTTTCGCTTTTAGAAAAATATTTAGAGCAAACAGATTATTTTACTGTACCACGTGCTAAACATGTGTGGACTTTTATCGGTATTGGTGAGAGCATAATTGCTCGTTTTGTTGATCGTTATTTTGCAGATGAGCCATTTGAGCGGCGTTTTTTATGGAAGAGTCCTTATGTTATCGTGCAGCTTGTTGGTCAGTCGTCTGTGCCCTTGGCGCAGCATTTAATTGAAAAATTTGAAGCCCAATTTCATCAATATTTAGTTGGTGCAGAGATTACTACTGCGCATAAACAATTAACGCAACAAGCAATAGTTCGTTGGTTTGCAAATGATCCGTTGCTTTTAAAATATTTTCATCCAACAGAAAAAGATGTGCAAGATATTCCATTTCTTGAGGTCGAGGTTAGTTTATCCCCTTCCTTGGAGATATTAGAAAAACGGGAGGAAAGTCTCGGGCATGCTACAATGACTATAGAGGTTAAAGGCTATGGTAATGATTGTATGACTTTTCCTTATACACGACCACTTTTAGGTATGGTTTTACAGGAATATGCGGCGTGGTTGGTTTTGAAAATATTTTCAAACAGAGGATAATGCTTTGTAAAAATTTTACGCAAGTAGATTGCTCACGTTAGAGATATCAGTTGTTTTATTGATCGTTTATATAAAAAATTATTTTATTTAGCGTCATATAACAAGCTAAGCAGTATTAGTGATAATGACATGCCTATTTGATTTATTGTGGTTACTGATCAGAGTAATTTGATAGGGTTTTATCCGCTGGAATAAAAATACAGATATTGTCATTGAGATGTTATGTAGGATACTACTAAAGTTAGCGTTCTATATATCCTTTATTTAAAGTAAAAATATTTATACAGTTTTGGATAAAAATTATTACGTATGCACAAATTGTGCAGGTGCCTTGATTGAGTGATGGCATCAAAATTACTCTTGTTAATTGGCTTAATCTAGAAAAAAATTCTCAGCATATATTGATTTAAAGATAAAGGAATATGTCTTTAAGAGGGGTGAAGATAACTTCTTTGTAAAAAACGAGAGGGTATCTCGATTATCTGTGTCATGTATAAAAACAATTTTCAAATTTTGTTGAAAAATTTTCTCGTGAAAAAGATCAATCACAAATATGGATTGTGAACTTGACTGTCAATAAATCGCCTCAAAGTTTTCATAGGGGTATCTTTCAATGATTTTATGTCGTTGCAGGGATGATTTGATGTTGCGCGTTATGCGCAGTGAGGTGTGGCTGAGTATTGTTCAGATTGATAAGAAGAATAACTATTTTGTGTGCAAAACGTAAGCAAATATGTGATGAGGAGTTTTGCTACATTTTTGTTTGTTTTTTGACTGGCAATCTTTCGGGCACTGGTTCGAAAAAATGAGTGATTTGGTCGGGCGTGTTAATGCTCTCAAGTCGCTTCGCTGGTTTCGTGTACGATCTGTTGTGTGATGTACTATGGTGCTGGTGAGTGAGACAGAAAGGAAAATTTTTATGTATCAGATTGATTACAACAGTTATCGTGCTATCAAGAGTTTTAATCGTCGTGTTCGCTTTCTTGTAATGCATTATACTTCAATTGACTTTAAAGGGTCGATTGCTGCTCTTACAGGAACGAAGGTTAGTTCTCATTATCTAGTTCCTGATCCTTCGGAGAAGACGTATATTGAGGCAGGGTTTAAAGATATGCGTATCTTTAATCTGGTTGATGAAAATGAACGTGCATGGCATGCTGGTGTTAGTTCATGGGCTGGGCGCAGTAATTTGAATGACACATCTATTGGGATTGAAATAGTCAATTTAGCGACTGATCATGCTCATTCTTCAGAGCAGGCGCATGCTGAAGCGGCTTTAAAGGATATGCGCGCTTTGAAGCCAGCTGATGAAAATGAGTATGCGCTGCAGACTGATGTTGGTTCAGGTGCGGAAAGTGGTAGTGTGGGTGATCCAGTTCTTCAACGTAAGGCAACTAATTTAGCGACTTATCATAATGGAGAGTTTATATTCCCTCCTTATAATCCAACGCAAATTGAGGCAGTGAAAGAGCTTGCGTTGAATATTCTTCAACGCTATCCAGACATTATACCAACCGATGTTGTCGGTCACAGTGATATTGCCATTGGTAGAAAGAGTGATCCAGGTGCAGCTTTCCCATGGAAAGAACTTTATATGGCAGGTATAGGAGCATGGTATGATGATGAATTGAAGGATCATTATCAGGAACAGTTTCGTAAAAGTTTGCCAGTTAAAGAAGATATTTTAGCTCGATTGAGACGTTACGGGTATGATGTTTCGGCTGCATGTAGTGAAATTGGATACAAGAATTTAATTCGGGCATTTCAGCTTCATTTTCGTCAAGAAAATTATAATGGAATTTTGGATATTGAAACAGCGGCAATTATTTATGCATTGGTAGATAAATATTTCCCTTCGAGTGAATTTAAATCGTCTTAACTTTAAGTACATATCATTATCGTAGTGTACGTTTTTCTTTTGTAATTATATTCTTTTTGCTCTTTATTGATGAGGCTTTGTGTAAAAAAAGGCCATTTGCGGTATGAAAATAATATGACATGAAAAGGAATTAGCGAGAAACGGGAAAAAGGGTAGCACAGCTCGTGGAAGCGGATTAAGATTCTATTTTATCGTTATGTATTTCTTATTAAGAATATATGAGGTCAAAGCGTTAAGCGCAAAAAGAATATGGTGTAAAAAAAGTACCCAGAGAAAAAGTGTGTTATGGCTTATTTGCATTCGCGGTATCGGATGCCAAAATCCTAAATTATCAGTTTTGCACTTATGATGTGCAAGAAAAGCCTAACAGTATTGAGAGAAGAGAAAAAGCAAGACGCATATTGCAGGAAAATGTGGCTGTAATGCTTTCGTAACTCTGAAAGGTATGTTTCGTTGTTTTTGAGGGGGGGATATTTTTTGTGCTCGAAATGATTGGAGTCACAAAAGGCTTTTTTATTCACTTTAGTTTAACACCATTTTTATGATTTATTATCTCTTGAAGGTATATCCGATTTATTTTTGATTGCTTTTGAGGATATTTGCAGGATTTTGATGGCAAGTGCTTGTAATGATTAAACTCTGCGTTATTTAAATCATGTAGGTACGGCTTGCAGAGTATATGAGTGCTTATTTGGTAATTTACGTGGCACTTTTTGAAAAGAGGGGGGTCTTTTTTTGTGAGAGATGGTAGCAACAAGTACCATGAAGGGGGAGTGTTATGATTATCACAGATAATTAGAAACTGGCATTAATTAGAAACTGGCAATGCAGAGCGCCAGTTTCTAAAGGTGTGTGTCTTAAAAGAATTAGAATGAACGTTGTAAACGGATCATACCTAATACAGCGCTTTTTCCGTGTAGAGCGTGTATATATTTTGTACCACTGGCATCTGTGAAAGTACGGTTATCGTTCCAAGAGACATAAGCCAATTCAGGTGTAATCACGAGTCCGGGAACCAGCGTATATGAAACATTGACAGAAGTTGCAAAAGTTTTTGCAGCGCTATAGGAGATCTGAGCGTTGAAACTTGCTTTTGGAGTGATTTTGTAAGTCGCACCAGCCCAGCCAGCCCATTTTCCTCCCCAGTTTGCATAGACTGTTGCGCTTTCTCGTGACAACGTATTTTTAAACGCCTCGTCATCTGCTGTGTAATAATCAATGCTGTTTTTATAACCACCCATGACCCAGAAGTTTAAATATTCATTAATATTGAAATCTGCACGTATCTTACCAGCCCATTTTTTATAGTAAGCATCATACGCAGCAATTGTTGAAAAACCACCCCATTGTTGCATAAATTTTACACCAAAAAGCAAGTTAGGCGTGTAATCTTTTACTTCTTTGCTTAAAGGAGCTGTTTTTTGAGAAGCGGTAACAAGTTTACCATCTTTATCGATGTAATAATATGTGTCAGATTTAGGACCTATAGCATTACCTAATTCAGCTGCGATAATAGCAGAAAAGCCAGTGTCACCGCTAAAGGTATAAGAAATAAAGTTGGTGCGTGTGACACCTGCTGGTGCTATACCATCATCATTTATAACGTTACCATAGTCATCAGTCCAACTACCGAAAATTGTACTAGCTAGACCTACACGAAAACCACCAAGTTCAATATAAGCAGCTGAAAGTTTTGCTCCAGCTTTATCTTTACCACCCCCCCAGTGTGAGTAGATTCGCGCATATGAACGAAGTGTTCCTAATTCTGTCTCAGAAGCGGTTTGAAAGGCAAGGGTTAATCGCGATGCTGCACCGTAGGTTTTTTTACTATTCTTTAAATCACTATCGGTTGTTGCGCCAACGTCATCACCAACCCTAAGATCAGCACGGACATTTCCTGATAAACGTATACAAGTTTCTGTTCCAGGGATATAGAAATACCCTTTGCCATATGCATCGCAAACGCGAACATATTCTACAGACTTTGATTCTGCAGTAATCGTTGAAGCCGCTTGTGCTCCAGACGTCACTACAAAAGCTGCTGCAGAGCTTAAAAAGAGGGATTTAATGTTCATAATAGATCTCCAGTAAAAGGTCATTTAATTCTATTAGAGAATTCTGTTTGTTAAATTCACGAGCGATAAACAAAGCACGTGATACTTGTAACTCTGACTTTACAGGTCTTTTTTAGATATATAGATTTAGATATACAAATACGAAATTGCTATTTTTAGGGATATTCATGTAATATTAAAGGTTATGTTGTAAAAAAGTCACAACTTTTCATTTATGCACTTTATTCATTCGATTGGGTTAATAAAAACTAAAAATTTAAGATATTTTTGAAAAAAATTGAAAATGTCTTGAACTTTTTGTTTATACTGTTTATTCACTGCTCTTGGAGAGGTGGCCGAGTGGTCGAAGGCGCTCCCCTGCTAAGGGAGTAGGGCTCAAAAGGCTCTCGAGAGTTCGAATCTCTTCCTCTCCGCCATAATACATAAAACAAACAGGTTAGATTCAGGAATCTTGATCCGATCTTTATTTGATTATCTCTTACCTATTCTAGATCTTTTTATGGTTTCTTGGTTAAGCTTAATAAAAAGCGTGTAGCCTTTGCTTCTGATATTTCTATTATTATACTACGGTTAAGTTCATAGTTTATCAAATTGTTGCAAAGAGGGGAAGAAAATAAAATTATATTATACGTTGCTTGTTTATCTCTATCAATTTCGTTTAACTTTAATAAAAAATCAGTCATTATTGCAGGATAAGATAACAATAAGTGATGCAAAAACTCTATGAGGGAATACAAGAAAAAATTCCTCTTTGAAGGTGAAGAGCATTGTAAAGTTATTCTCTCTGCTTTGGAGGCTGAACGACATTTCTGCTTGTCTGAGAGGTGAGCTCTTAATTTAAAGTAATCTCCCCAATTTGAATTGGTTTTTTTGAGAGCATAATTTTTCAAATATTTTTAGTTTTTTTGATCTTTTCTTACAAAGTAATATAATTTAATTTTAAATCAATTTAAAATAAATATAACGTGTAATAAATTCATGAGAAACGAAGCTGCGCATAGGATACAAGCCTATTGTTTATATTTTATTTCTTACAAAATAAAAAATTATCAGGTAAAGAACTTTTCTAGAAATATAAAATACTTAAAACTTAAGTAAATATATTGCATTTAGTGTTTGAATTTAAATTCAATCAATATACACAGGTATTTAATGATATATAGCGGATATGGCGGGGGAAATCTGCATGAGCGACTTGAGGAAAATTCTAGCGGATTTTCGTGAAAAAGCGGCAACAGTACGCGATCAGGGCACCAGCTTTGAAAAATTAATGATCGCATATTTTCAAACAGAACCTTATTATAAGGCACTCTACAGCAAGGTTTTGACCTATGCTGAATGGGTTGAGGAATATGGACAAAGATATGACATCAGCTCTAAACAAGATACAGGAGTTGATCTTGTTGCTGTAACAGCTGCTGATGAACAGTTTCACGCTATTCAGTGTAAGAATTATGGAGAATATTACGCTATTCAAAAAGGGGATATTGATAGTTTCTTAGCTACCTCAGGAAAGATATATTTCGAGCATCGCATTATTATCACAACAACAATAGCTCCATGGTCAAAAAACGCTGAGGACGCTCTTATCAACCAGAACCCTCCCGTTATAAAAATTACCTTACATGATTTAGAAAAGAGTTTTATTGATTGGTCCAAATATCGTGAAGGTAGTAAGCTTGAACAAAAGTCCCATAAGAATATACTTGAGCATCAAAAAAATGCCATAGATGCTGTGGTGGAAGGATTAAAATTTGCCGATCGAGGCAAATTGATTATGGCTTGTGGTACAGGAAAAACTTTTACTTCCCTCAAAATTGCAGAGATCCTTGCTGGAAAAGGGAAAAGAGTTCTCTTTTTGGTGCCTAGCATTGCTTTGTTAAATCAAACGCTGAGGGAATGGAGCCAAGAGGCAAAAATCCCTTTAAAGAGTTTTGCTGTTTGTTCAGACAGCACTGTAGGTAAAAAAGATAGTGGCTTTATTAAAATTTATGACCTTGCATACCCTGCAACAACCAATGCTTCTAGTTTGGGAAAAAAGATAGCGTTACAGCATAATGATGAAGCTATGACAGTTATTTTCTCAACTTATCATTCCATTGATGTGATTAGCAATGCTCAATATCGCTCTGAAAATCCTATTATAGATTTTGATCTCGTTATTTGTGATGAAGCACACCGAACAACGGGATTTACATATGAAGGTGAAGACGATTCTGCATTTGTTCGGATTCATAATAATGATTACATCTCTGCTAAAAAACGGCTCTATATGACTGCTACGCCGCGTATTTATGGAGAAGGTACTAAGAATAGGGAGGATGTTGCACTCTATTCGATGGATGATCCCGCATGGTATGGAAAAACTTTACATACTCTGAATTTTTCTGATGCTGTTGAAAGGAATTTGTTGGTTGACTATAAGGTCATTATTTTAACAGTCGATGAGGGGCACATCAACCGAGCTGTTCAGCCACTGCTTGCAGATACAAGTAATACTATTCAGGTTGATACTGCTGCAAAAATTGTGGGATGTTGGAAGGCTCTATCAAAATATGGTCTCTCTGAAAAAAATGTAAGCTTCTCTAAACCTATGCAGCGTGCTGTTGCTTTTTGTCAGATTATTGAAGAAAAACCCAACAAGGTCAGCTCAAAACTTATTGCCAGACATTTTCAGAAGGTAGTTGAGGATTATCAGAAGCAAGAAAGACAAAATTTTTTAAGTGAAAGTCCAGAAGCAGAAATAAGTTCTGCGTTAAGCATGATTTGTGAAGCACAGCATGTTGATGGCAGCATGACTGCCAGAGACAAAGAGGAGCGCCTCGAATGGCTTAGAGAGCCAATCCCCGAAAATGAAAACCGTTGCAGAATTCTTTCAAATGTGCGCTGCCTCTCTGAAGGAGTGGATGTTCCTGCCCTTGATGCTGTTATTTTTCTTACACCACGTTCCTCTGAAGTCGATGTTGTGCAAGCCGTTGGACGCGTCATGCGAAAAGCTCCAGGAAAACAGAGGGGCTATGTCATTTTACCTATTGTCGTTAAGGTAGGAGCTGATCCAGACAAAACACTGAAAGATAGTTCCTATAAAATTGTTTGGCAAGTTTTGAGAGCTTTACGATCCCACGATGACCGCTTTGATGCAACAATTAATAAAATTGAATTTAATGGTCATGCCCAAGATAAAATAGAAGTTGTCGCTGTTACAAATAATATCAACAAAAGGAATGTGCCATGTCGAAATGAGTTAGATTACGGATATTTCAGCGAACATGAAGTTATTTCTAGCCTTAGACAAGGTGAGTTAGGTCTCAATATGGAGGGAGTTGAGCGTGCCATCTATGCCAAAATCGTCGAAAAATGCGGAAATAAACGCTATTGGGAAGATTGGGCTAAAGACATTGCAAAAATTGCTGGAACCCATATCGATCGCATTAATGCTATTCTTGAAGATAAGAAAAACAGAGAAGAAATTAGTGTTTTTAATGACTTTGCTGAAGAATTACGAGCAGTGATTAATGATAGTATCACGGATGCTGAAATCGTTGAGATGTTGGCGCAGCATCTTATTACAAAGCCGGTGTTTGATGCTTTATTTGAGAAACATGAATTTACCGATCATAATCCGATATCCGTGGCTATGCAACGCGTTATTGATAAGCTGAGTGAACATGGTTTGGAAAAAGAACGCAATAGTTTGCAAGCATTCTATACTTCGGTCAAACGCCGCGCAGAGGGTGTTGATACTGCTGAAGGAAAACAGAAAATTATTGTGGAGTTGTATGATAAGTTTTTCCGAAGTGCTTTTCCAAGGATGGTTGAACGTTTAGGGATCGTTTATACTCCAACTGAAGTGGTTGATTTTGTTCTTCATTCTGTTGAGCATATTCTAAAGACGGAGCTCAACAGCAGTTTGGCTGATGATGATATTCATATTTTAGATCCGTTTACGGGTACAGGAACCTTTATTACACGTCTTTTACAAAGTAACATCATTCCACACAATAAGTTGCCTCAAAAATACAAGCGCGAACTCCATATCAATGAAATTGTTCTGTTAGCCTATTATATTGCTACGATTAATATCGAAACAACGTATCATGCTCTTTGCTCTAAAGCTCTGTCTAGAAAAAATAGGGATAATATAGCTGGAGGTATTACAGTTTATGAACCCTTTAATGGTGCTTGCTTAACGGATACATTTCTGCCCGATGGAAAAGGGGATCTTATTGGTAAAATGCTAGTAGAAAACAGTGCTCGTCTCAAAAGGCAACATGATCTTCCAATTGTGGTCATTGTGGGAAACCCTCCTTATTCTGTTGGACAAAGAAGTGCAAATGATGGAAATCAAAATGTAAAATATCCTGAATTAGACAAGCGTATTGAGGAGACTTATGTACAATATTCTTCGGCAACATCAAAGAATAGTTTATATGATTCTTATATCCGTGCATTTCGTTGGGCTTCGGATCGTATTAAGGATCGTGGTGTTATTGGCTTTGTCACAAATGCAGGTTTTGTTGATGCTTGTGCCATGGATGGTTTCCGGAAATGTTTGAGAGATGAATTTAGCAGCCTCTATATTTTCCATTTACGTGGGAATAAGCGCATTTTTGGAGAGAATGGTAAGAAAGAAGGAGGAGAGATTTTTGAAGGAGCATGCCGAGCACCTATAGCGATTTCTATTCTTATTAAAAATCCAGCGGCAAAACAGCAGGGGAAAATCTATTTTAAGGACATTGGAGATTATCTTTCACGTCAACAGAAATTAGACATTCTTACTCAGAGAAAAAGTATAGCAGCAATCAAAGATTGGGTAGAAATTGTTCCAGATCAATTCAATGATTGGATTAATCAGCGCGATTCTAATTTCAATAGATATATTAGTCTAGGGGATAAAAAAGACAAGTCGGTTACAACGGTTTTTGAAAACTATTCGCAGGGAATTAAGACAAGTAGAGATGCATGGTGTTATAATTTTTCTCAAACAAAGTTACGAGATAATATGGAAAGGATGATTAATTTCTATAATTTTGAAGTAGAAAGAGTGAAGGAAAATAATTTTTCTGTTTCCATGAATACATTCCATCAATTCGTGAACCAAGATTCCATCAAAATTAGCTGGTGTAGAGCAATAAAACAAGATCTTTTGAAAAGGATACAGCATCAATATCACAGGAGCAAAGAGATAAAAGGCATTTATCGACCTTTTACAAAAGAGATGCTGTATTTTGATAAAGACTTCAATGAGATGCAATATCAAATGCCGAAGATATTTCCTGATGGAGCTGGTAAGAACTTAGCTATTGTAACTACGGGAAAGGGGGCATCACAAGGGTTTTCGGTTCTTATAGTTAATATGGTTTCTGATATTAATATGATGGCAGCTGGTGGTCAGTGTTTTCCTTTATATCTTTATGAGCAGGTTGAGTGTTCTGGACAATTATCTCTCGTCTCTGGCACTGGAGAGAGCGCAGGATATCAACGACGTGACGCTATTACAGATAAAGCTTTGCAACATTTTAAGGAAGCTTATCCAGAAGAGGCTCTTACTAAAGAAGATATCTTCTATTACATCTATGGATTATTGCATAGCGAGGATTATCGGGAGCGTTATGCAGATAATTTAGCAAAGCAAATAGCACGAATCCCGCGTGTGAAGCATTTTGCTGATTTTGTTGCTTTTACACAGGCTGGTCGTGCTTTAGCATCACTCCATCTCAATTATGAAACTGTGCCTCTTTATACGAAAGTGAAGCTTATCAGTAAGCTAGAAGGCTTAGAGTTGACTGAGAAACAAATAATTGGTGGGGATGATGCAGATTTTTATGTCAGAGAGATGAAGTTTGCAAAGAAGAAAGATCCAGAAACTGGGAAGAGCATTAAAGATCGGAGCACTGTTATTTACAACAGCAAAATTACCATCGAAAATATTCCCGAGACAGCCTATGAGTACATTGTTAATGGAAAATCTGCTTTAGAATGGGTGATAGATCGTCAAGCTATTACAACAGATAAAGCTTCCATGATTACAAACAATGCCAATGATTGGGCAATTGAAGTTATGGGCAATGCTCGTTATCCATTAGAGTTATTTTTGCGAATTATCACTGTCAGTTTAGAAACATGTAAAATCGTCAATAGTTTGCCAAAGCTGGAGGTTGGTGAATAGGGAATGGGGTAAGATTTGTTTTAAAAAGGTAATCTCAACCTTCAAAACCCTCAAAATTGTGCTATTTGCAACCAATCTAAACAAACGGATATTGAGTTGTCCAGTATTTTAGCAAGAAGCAAGAATGTCATTATTGCGTGCATAAACGAGATCCTTGATCAAATTATAAATTTCTCGTTTGGAAGTGTAATGTATTGCACTTATTAAGTAGTCAAATTCAGACAATGACAGAGAATAGCCAACTATCCTGCCATGATTTTACTTCGATTGGCTTGACTTTACACTTCTTGATTTTGTTGCTCAAGACTACTGAAAAACTCTGTTGCTATAAAAAGTGAAAATACAATACAATTATTCCGTTATCGATTTTTGCCATTTCGATAAGAGTAGTGAAAATGGCAAAATTTTCAATATTTTTAATGATGCAATCAGTTTCAACGATGTTGTGATTTTTGCTAATGCCTTCGTTAATAAGCCATGGATACCAAACTGATTAAGTATCAATTATTCAGAACGCTTAAATTTTTGAGATAGCAAAAATCCCAAAATAAGTATTACAAAAAAAACAAAACCTACGACTCCCCAACCTTGATCTAAGTAGTGATGCAAAGAATTACTTAAAATTTCGGTATCATCAAGAATTTGGTGAGAAAAATTAAAAACATTCGTATCACCAGAAGCTAAGGTATAGCTAGGAACATTTACCTTAGCATAGTTGTAGTTATAGTTATTCCAGTATGCTCCGAGCTTACAGAAATTTTTACTCCCATTAAATACATCAACTTTGATATGCGCCATATTGTGGCTGCAAACTTTAGCGTTTCTGTAAATTTTAGCAGAGTCGTAAACTTTAACATTACCGTACACTTTAGCAGAGTCATAAACTTTAGCTCTGTCATAAACCGTAGCATGCTCGTAAATTTTAGCAGAGTCATAAATTTTAGCATTGCCGTAAACTGTGGCGTGTTCATAAACTTTAGCAGAATCGTAAATTTGAGCGTTGTCGGCAATCTTAGCATGACCGTAAATTTTAGCATGACCGTGAATCATAGCATGCCCGCTAATATTAGTATTGTCAGAAATTTCGGCATTGCCAGAAATTTTAGCAGAGTTATAAATCAAAGCATTGCCAGAAATTTTAGCAGAGTCATAAATTTTAGCAGAGTCATAAACTGAAGCAGAGTTATAAACTTTAGCTCTGTCATAAACTGAAGCAGAGTCATAAACTGAAGCATTGCCGTAGATCTTAGCATCGCCAAAAATTAAAGCATGACCGTAAATTTTAGCATCATCGTGAGCTTTAGCAGAGTCATATATTTTAGCAGAGTCGTAAACTTTAGCTCTGTTGTAAACTCTTGCAGAGTCGTAAACAGAAGCATTGCCGTAAATCTTAGCATGTCCGTAAATTAAAGCATCGCCAAAAATTTTAGCATTATCGGAAACTGTAGCATAGTTGCAAACTATAGCATTGTCAGAAACCCAAGCATCGCCATTGTGGCTTAAGTTTCTTTCTGATGCTATCCACCCTCCCACGGTTCCTTTCTTAATTGTTCCAAAATCTCTAACTGCTTTAATTTGATGAAGTCTACCGCAAAAAAAAACTTGATCCTTCGTTACACCTGTAAATGTGTATTTAGGTTGTTCCATTCTTCCCCCTCTTAATTAAATGATATTGATTTTGCGCTTATTCTATTACCAATATATAAAAATAGAAGCCAATATTATTATATTTACTTAGTCATTGAATATTTGATAATAAAATTATTGGCAATAAGTTTATTTCTAATGTTCAGATAAGCATCTTTACAGCTTAGTTGCGCAAAAAATATTTTCTGATAGATGAGTTAATTGTATGGATATTAATCAATAAAATATATAGATTTATATTTTACTTTATAAACTCTATAATACGATATAATGTATTTATTATATTGTGTGAATTAAACTTGTATTTTATAAATTTTGTGCGTTAAAAATTTTTATTTAAGTTTAAAAAGTATTAACTCATTAAAAAAGTAATAATCAATACATAGAGTTGTACTTTAAAAAAGCGATTAAAATCTTCTAGGGCGGGGAGAAGAGTGATATGATTTGCGCAGTTGATGAAGCTGGTGCGTACAATGCAGTTCATACTTTTTGCTTACATCTTGAAAAAAAAATGATCTCATATTCCAATAAAGTGATCAATGGAATTATTGACATCGCGCGTCCAATTGACTTTTCTATCGGTGATAGGTCTAGCCGTGCCAACCTGCTCAATGAACAAAACATCACAACAATTATCCGCGAAAATGGCTACCGCCTGTGGGGGGATCGTACTCTTTTAAGCGATAGAAAATTTGCTTTTTTATCGGTGGTGAGAACCGCAGATATGATTAACGATGCCATTTTATGCGGGCATTTGTGGGCAGTCGATAAAAATATCAAGAAAACCTACATGAGCGATGTGAGCGAAAGCGTCAATGCTTATTTGCGTGATTTAAAAGCGCAAGGGGCAATTCTTGGTGGGCGCTGCATCCCCGATCCGGAGCTGAACACACCAAATGCGATTGAAGATGGCAAAGTTTATTTCAATGTCGCGTTCACACCAACAACTCTAGCAGAACATATCATTTCCGTTCACAAATTACCAATGATTACTTAGAGGATATGGCGTAATGGCAGTACCAGTCTTACCAAGGGTTTTGAAATATTTTAACATTTATGTCGACGGCATTCCTTATCAGGCAAAATGTGAAAGCGTGACTTTGCCGAATTTGAATTTCACCGTTGAAAGCTATCGTGGTGGTGGCATGGATGTGCCCATTGAGATTGACATGGGGCTTGAGGTTTTAACATTGACCATGACGATTTCTGATTGTTCACCAGAGCTGATGACACAGCTGGGGCGCTCTGATGTTGACATCTCCCTACGGGGCTCAATGCAAGCGCAAGGCACGCCCGCAGAAGGTGTTGCCATCACCATGCGAGGGCTTTGCAAAGGTTTTGAAATGGCAGAATGGCAAGCAGGAGGCAAAGCAACCTCTACAGCGACATTCACACTGCATTACTTCAAATATGTTCAGAAGGAGATTGAGATTGTTGAGATAGATGCCCTCAACATGGTGGGGAAATTCAATGGTGTAGACCAATTGGCAAAACATAGAGAATTTTTTAGGAATGTAAAAATGACAGCAGCAACAAGTATTACATATAAATTGTCCATCCCTGTTTTTTTTGAGGAAAAAGAACACACCGAGATCACCCTACGGCGTGCCAAAACAAAGGATTTGCAAGCGATTGATAAAAAGGAAGGTATCGGGCAAACCATAGCAATGATCGCACGCCTTTCGAGCTGGCCGCATGAAGCCGTGGGAGAAATCGACATTGAGGATTTGTCAGGCATTGGGGAAATCTTAGAATCTTTTATCAAGCGGCGGGATATCTCGACTGAAAAACCGCCGCAAAACTGATAGGAGATATAGCGATCGTTTTTCATTGGCCACTCTCAGACATGATGGAAATGGAGCCACAAGAATTGATTTTTTGGCGCAAACAAGCAGCAGAAAGGCATAAAACAAAATGACGAAAAAAGTTGCCGATGCGAAAGTCAGATTAACGCTTGAGGATAAAATCACTGCGCCTTTGAAGCGTCTACAAGGGCGGTTTCAAAACTTATCGCATAAATTGGGCGTTCTTCGCTTTTCTGCTGCGGTAACAAAGATGACAGCAAGCCTGAAAGGTGTTCAGAGTGCTCTTAGCACGGCAGCAAGTCGTACTTCGGTTTTTACAGGGGCTTTGGGAATTGCAGGTGGTGGTCTTGTGGCAAGCTTGACTACTGTCACCATGAAAACCATGCATATGGGGGATAGCCTTCATCATGCGTCACGGCATTTAGGCATGGGTGTTGCAGCGCTTCAATTATGGGGCGATGCAGCGGATAATTCGGGGACTTCTTCCGCGCTTTTTCAACAATCTTTAGCGGCGCGATTAAAAAATTAACGAGTTGGATGCCTAGCTGGATGAAAGAAAAGCTTGAGTTTAGCGCTACAATCGATAAAAGTTCAACTGAGACGATTAAAAATCTTACCGAAGAAACAAGTACACGCGCAAAAAGAATAACCGATGCAACTGTTGTTACGAACACCCCACCTCAACAACGCAACAGTAGCACACATATAAACTCCGTTGAAGCGGCAAAAATTAACGCTTTGAATGCTTCCGAGCCGGTTGTGATTCATGAGCCTTTAAATGTTGATGCTTCTATCACTATTAGCAATTTGAATATTTCGGGGGGAAGAGGCTCTGCGGATGAAATTCATGCTGCGGTTAATCAAGCCCTTGAACGTCAAGCCAAACAGCAGCGCTTGGCTATAGCGTCAAGCTTTTCGGATTAATCACCATGATGTTGGCTTTGGGACAGTTTATTTTTTCGGTTGAAACGGCAGCGTATCAAACACTCAACATGTCTTATGATATTCCGTGGGTAGAGCAAGGGCGATTGGGGCGCAAGGCAGCACTTCAGTTGCCAGCTGTTGCCAATGCGGAATTTTCTTTAACAGGGGTGGTGTATCCAGACTTTAAAGGTG
>NZ_JBAFWY010000004.1:0-128628 GCF_036576165.1 Bartonella rhinolophi | reverse complement strand
TTATTATATATTATGACAAAAAAGAGGAATTTATTTGATTTTTTTGTGTTTAAGCAATTTTATAAAATAATTGAATTGACAAAAAAGATTTTTGTACAATATGAAACCTACGTGCATGGAATCCCTGTATCATTAAGTATGGATGCGAATAGTATATCGCTTTTAGATTAAAGGAAATAAGAATGGAACATCGTCCAGTCTTAGAGACTGAAAGCAATTTAGTTATTACATTGGTTGCTAATATTGTTGCTGCTTATGTGAGCAATAACTCAATTCGACCGACTGAAGTGCCGAGTTTAATTGCTGATGTTCATGCCGCTTTTCTCAAAGCTGGAAATATGGAATTAACAGAAACTGAAGTTGAAAAGCAAAGACCTGCTGTTAATCCAAAACGCTCTATTTTTCCTGATTATCTCATCTGCCTTGAAGATGGAAAGAAATTTAAGTCTTTAAAGCGCCATCTAATGACACATTACGGAATGTTGCCTGAGGAATATCGTGAAAAGTGGCAGTTAGACAGTTCTTACCCGATGGTTGCACCTAATTACGCAAAAGCACGTTCAACTTTGGCAAAAGAAATGGGACTTGGGCGCAAAAGTCAGCGAAAGAAAATAAAATAATCGTATTTTTCCCAAAAATGATTACATTTAGTATATGATAATATTTTTGTGGCGTTACATTTTTTATGCGGATTTATGGAATTGTTGCTGCAAGAGATTGAATGCTCATAAATAGCTTTCGTTACGAATTTTCTCAATCATCGATTTAAGGCCATTCGATCGTTGCGGTGTGAGGTTTTCGTTTAAACCAAGTGTTTTAAGGAGACCTTCAGCATCAGCACTACGAATTTCGGAGGCTTTTTTACCTGAATAAAAAGCAAGAAGGATGTAAATAAGTCCACGCACAATATGAGCATCAGAATCACCTTGAAACGTTAATGTTGGATTTTTTGAATTATCGCGTGAAGATAAAAGCCACACTTGACTAACACAACCAGACACTTTGTGAGCATCGTTTCGAGCACTCTCTGGAAAAGGAGGTAATTCATGGCCAAGTTCAATCACATAACGATAACGATCTTCCCAGTCACCCAGAAGAGAAAAGTTCTCTATGATATCATCAATCGTTTCTGCCATAATCTCGGTCTTACCTTGTTTTGTATTATTGATCATGTTGATGTATTTCATTGACATATAAGCAGTTTATTCCTCTTAGCACGCAGCTAATGACGAATGGTAAAAATTTTTATTTCAAGATATATAATATGATTCTACTTTTGTGCAGGCTTTTGTGTCCCCACCTTGGGAGAAGTATTTTCAGATTGGACCATATTTTTACCCCTCAAACGTCCTAGATATTCGTAAGCAATGTCTGCACCATAATGTGCACGTTCACCAAGTGAAGTAAAAAAAGATTTTCCAACTTTACAAGTTTCTATGTTCCGTTCACAAAATGTTCCTAAATCATTTAAAGCTTCTTTAAAAGCAATAATGATATCACTTGTTGTTGCATCCTTCTCTTTTTGGGTAGAGAAATGGTCATTACTTGGCTTTTCTACAAAAAATGAAATGATAACAAAAATAAAAAACAAAAAAAATGATAACTTGATTAAAAAACGTATCATGGGCAGTCACTGTACCACGGTTGTAAATGAAACAAAAGTAGCAAGTCTACGCCCTTCTTCTTGATAAAAAATTTACAAAATGAGCATTTTATAAAATCAAGCATTTATTTACCAGATTCATGTCGTTAACTATGTTGTAAATACATGATATAATTGGACATAAGCAGAATATATTATCCTTCTCATTCGTAATCTAACATCAAATTTGTACAACCAAAGAGGGATTTTTAAATATGTAAACTCGCATTCTCATCACACACAATGAGGATAAATATACAAAGAAAAATAGATAATAAGTCTATTAATGAGTGAAATTGAAGGGATCTATATAGCATCCTATTAAGAGCTATTTTGTTGCGACAAGAAAGTTTAATTATAAAGTTGAAAAGATTAAACAAGCTGTTTACTATCTTACGAATATTTTGAAAATAACTTTAATTGAAGCTTACGAAATTTATTAAATATTAGTAGAGTGGAGTTATATCTGCGCAAGGTACGGTATAAGAACAATTGTGCTGATCTGTAACGTTGTGTACGGAAATGCAAATTCACATATCAAGATATTTGAGGAAAATATATGCTGTCATCAATTCTCCAGCGTTATAAGATATTTCAAATGTTATCAAATATATGTGCAAAAAAATGTGATTACATAAAATTATGAGACCTGAAAATTACATAGCTGGATGCTCTTATGGTGCATAGTAAGAACGCATGTAAATATGAGATTGAAAAAATAGAGAGGGGCTATTTTTGTTTTATAAACTTGTAACATTTATATGGCGATCTTATTTATTTCAACCATTTGAAAAGATGGAGAAATCAACAACGTAAATGCAGCTTCTTCTGGCTAGAAGTGAAAGTGACTTATGTTGAATTTTGTGTAAGCAACAATTGCAGTTAGAAATAAAAAAATAATGACAAAAAAACGAAAAATGCGCAAAGGAAAAGTCGTAAGACAGCGTATACATCAAAGCTTTATTATAATATTTTTTCTTATAATGTGTCGTTTACTTTTTTGGATAGCAAAACGATTTTATTTTTATACACAAAAAAACACTCTGTTGGTCATTGGACTTTTTCTTTTTACTATTAGCTTTGGGTTTGTTTCATTTAATGCTTTATTTTCGCAAATAACAATATATCAAGATGTACTTCCTCAAATGAAGTTTACATCTGTTTCCAATATAGGACAAGATCCTATTCTATTCGAAAAAGAAGTAAAATCTCAAGCGAATACTCATATTACTTCTATACCCATTCCAAGAAATCTACACCAAAACTCATCTTCAGATTCTTCTGCAGAAAGCACGCTAAAAATGCAAAAAAAGCTAGCAAAATTAGGGCTTTATGATGGCTCTTTAGATGGGATTGAGGGACCTAAAACACGTCGTGCCATAACATTGTGGGAACAGCAAAATTCTAACGAAATGCAAAATACTGTCATAGCCTCTCCTCAAATAGATGAAATTGCGGTGTTAATTAAACGTAGCGAAATAGAAATGGCAAGTAAAACGACAAAGACCACGGGCCTGCCTCATCCCAAAGCAGCTGTTCTCAAATCTTCTATTACAGATATTGTGCAAATACAGAAAGCTTTACGTAATTTTGGAAACTATGAGGTCATTGTTACAGGTGTAGAAGATCAAAAAACCATAGATGCCTTAAAACAGTTTCAAAAAAATTTCCGTCTTCCTATAACAGGGAAAACTGATCACAAAACTTTAATGAAAATGCGTGAAGTTGGTTTATTGAATTGAAGGGAGTTCTTTATCTTATACAACATAGCCTGAAAACGTATGAACACATTGTTCTCCATGTTTTACATTTTTTTCCTAAATATATCAAAGACAAAACTCCATCTCTCTAAGATACACAAATAAAACGCGTTTTAAAAAATTTTCTTTTTAATACCGTCAATGAAAAACTGCATGAATAATTTATTCCTCGTATTGCAACCAACACACAATAAAAATATCTTAAACTCATTATACTTTCTTGGCAATTATCGACTGTGCTGCAGCTAAACGTGCAATTGGCACCCGAAAAGGAGAACATGAAACATAATCCAGATTATTTTCCTCACATAAAGTGATAGAAGCAGGATCGCCTCCATGTTCACCGCAAATTCCTAATTTAATTTTCGCACGCTGTGAACGCCCACGCTGTGTAGCAATAGTAACAAGCTCCCCTACCCCATTACGATCAATTGTTATAAAAGGATCTTGTTCTAAAAGTCCTTTTTGAAAATAAGTTGCTAAAAAGGAAGCAGCATCATCACGTGAGATACCAAAAGTGGTTTGCGTCAAATCATTTGTTCCAAATGAAAAGAATTCCGCTGTTTCCGCAATCTCATCTGCTCGAAGAGCTGCTCTTGGAAGCTCAATCATTGTCCCAACCATGTACTGAATATTACTTCCTTTCTCCTTCATCACTTCATCAGCTACCTGATCAATACGAGCTTTCACAAAATCTAGTTCAGATTTAAGTGCAACAAGCGGTACCATAATTTCAAGCATAACAGGAGATCCAGATTTTTGAGCAGCTTGTGCTGCTGCTTCAAAAATTGCTCGCGCTTGCATTTCTGCAATTTCGGGATAGGTAATTGCTAAACGGCATCCCCGTAACCCAAGCATCGGATTAAATTCATGCAATTGCTGAGCGCGTTCTGCAAGTGTTTCGGCAGAAACTCCCATAACCGTTGCAACATCAAGAATTTCTGCATCCGTTTTTGGCAAAAACTCATGCAATGGTGGATCCAGTAAACGAATAGTAACAGGCAAACCACACATAATTTCAAACAATTCGGTAAAATCTGAACGCTGCATTGGCAAAAGTTTATTTAACGCTTTACGACGCCCACTTTCATCATGACTTAAAATCATTTCACGCATGGCGACAATACGATCACCAGAAAAAAACATATGTTCCGTGCGACAAAGACCAATACCTTCAGCTCCAAAGGAACGCCCCATACGTGCATCAGATGGCGTCTCAGCATTGGCGCGCACTTTTATACGCCGCATTCCATCAGCCCACTCCATCAGCTTTGCAAAGTCCCCGCCAAGCTCAGGTTGCAACATAGCAACCTCCCCTTCGAAAATCTCCCCATTTCCACCATCAATTGTAATAACATCACCTTTTTTAAAGCTTTGCCCTGAAACAAACATTGTATTTGTGTTATAATCAATTCGCACATTACCTGCACCAGATATACATGGCTTTCCCATACCACGTGCGACAACAGCAGCGTGGCTTGTCATGCCACCACGTGTCGTTAAAATTCCTTCTGCAGCGTGCATACCATGAATATCTTCTGGGCTTGTCTCTATGCGCACCAAAATAACTTTGCGGCCTTCCATCGATGCAGCTTCTGCCTCTTCTGAAGTAAAAACAATTTCACCAGTTGCTGCTCCAGGAGAAGCAGGTAAACCACGTGCCACAACAAAGCGTGCTGCCTTAGGATCAAGCGTTGGATGTAAAAGTTGGTCAAGCGATTTTGGATCAATTCTCATCACCGCTTCTTCACGTGTTATCAAACCCTCCTCAACCATTTCAATCGCCATCTTTAAAGCTGCACGTGCCGTTCGCTTTCCCGAACGAGTCTGTAACATCCACAGTTTACCTTTTTCGATTGTAAACTCGAGATCTTGCATATCTCGATAATGCTGCTCAAGCTTTTGTGCGATCTGACACAATTTCAAAAAAGCCTCTGGCATAATTTTTTCTAAAGAAGGCTTATTTAAACCCGCAATAATACGCGCATTTTCCGTGATATTTTGAGGGGTTCGGATGCCTGCCACAACATCTTCACCTTGTGCATTAACTAAAAATTCACCATAAAGCTCTTTTTCTCCTGTCGATGGATTACGTGTAAAAGCAACACCCGTTGCCGAATCTTCACCCATGTTGCCAAACACCATCGCCTGTATATTAACTGCGGTTCCCCAACTTTCAGGAATATTATGTAAACGACGATAAGTGATCGCACGTGCCGTCATCCAACTTGAAAAAACTGCTCCAATCGCACCCCACAATTGTTGCTCAGGATCTTGTGGAAAAGGTTTCTCTAATTTTTCTTCAACATATGCCTTATAAGAAACAATGACATCTTTCCAATCAGCTGCTGTCATTTCTGTGTCGACGTCGTAACCATTGCGTACTTTTGATTCATCAAGAATCTTTTCAAAGTGCGAATGATCCAATCCCAAAACAACATGAGAATACATTTGAATAAAACGACGGTAACTGTCATAAGCAAAGCGTTCATTATTGGCTTGTAAAGCAATTGCTTTCACAGTCTCATCATTCATACCAAGATTAAGCACTGTGTCCATCATTCCTGGCATAGAAGCCCGAGCTCCTGAACGAACAGAGAGTAAAAGTGGCTTTTTTTCACTACCAAATTCACGTCCTGTTTGTTTCCCAATATTTTTAAGTGCTTGCTTAACAGCTTCCTGTAATTCTTCTGGATATGATCCCTCATGTGCGTAATAAAAATTACAAACTTCTGTTGTAAGAGTAAATCCAGGAGGCACAGGCAAGCCAAGATTACTCATTTCCGCTAAATTAGCCCCTTTACCGCCGAGAAGATTGCGCTCGCTCGCATTTCCTTCTGCATTACCATCGCCAAAACTATAAACCCATTTTGTCATCGTACAAGTTCCTCCCATATCAGCATCACAACATCATTTGATCCATGCTAATCATCCAAAGCAATGATTCGATTCAAAATTGGCTAAATCAAAGAAAATATTGCTTTATCAACGCGCAAAACCAACTTTCCGTACAAAGAAAGGCAATGATTATAAGTATCAATACCTATCTTCTAAAGAAAAGATTTTGTTTTAAAGAAAACTATCAATCACCGAAAAGAAGGTTTCTACTGACATTACACCTTCATACTTATTGCCATTAATAAAGAAGGTAGGTGTTGCTGTCACACCAAGCTCTTTCCCATGCTCAAAAGATGCATTCACTTCCTCTAAAATGGACTGATTTTTCAAGCAAGAATTAAATTTTTCATCCGTTAGACCAGCCATTAAACCAATTTTTTTCAACGGCGTCAGAGCGTCTTGCGCCCAAGCCCACTCATGTTGTTTTTGAAATAAAACTTCTATCAAAGGAAAATAGCGATCTTCTGGAACACACCGCGCCAACATAAAACCTGCTGTAGCTCGAGGATCATAAGCAAAATCTCGGAAAATAAGTTTTACTTTTCCCGTTTTGATATACTTTTTACGAATTTGAGGAAGTATATCATTATAAAAATGCGCACAATGAGCACACGTTAATGAAGCATATTCAATAATTGTTACTGGTGCATTCGCTTCTCCCTCAACCTTATCTTTAACCTTGCCTGAATGAAGGAGTTTAACCATATCAACCGTTGAAACGGCCTTAGCTTCACCCACTGAAGCCGTGGTTGCATTGACTTGCACAGTTGTCATGAAAACAAAAATTATCGCGAAAGATAAAAAAGAACGATAGTCTATCATAAATAATACTTTTCTTTTGTTATTAAACAGCAAAAAATTTAATACTTTCTTATATATTAAAGGAACGTATAAAATATTCTGCTTTATTTATTATTTTTTTCTGCAAAAATGCAACAGCCAAATTCATAAAGTGATTGGCGCAAATTTTCATCTTCAACCCCCTCAAGCATTTTTTTTATGCGTTTTTTTTCTTTTTCATTCAGAGCAGGCCTTGCCACAAGATGATCCGTAAGAATAGATGTGTGCTTTTGTTCAATCTTAATGCGATCGATAGCAATATACCCAAAAAAACTATTAATTCTATGCAGCAATTCATCTGTTTCATGCATTAATTTTAACGCAACACACCCTTCACACGCCACAATAAGTGTCGCAGGTTGGAAAGCTTCATTTTGATTTACGCGACACTTCCAAATAATTTTTAGCGGCATTGTATGTTCACCAATATCGCGACCTGCAATCTGTAACCAATGCTCTATAAGTGCTACGTTAAGTCCTATTTTTTTACGTAAAATTGGATCAAGTATTTCGGATACCGTCTTAGAAAGAGAATGAAAATAGCACTTCTGGAATTGTTTGCTCATTTTTCTAAATCATTATCAAAATATTTATCAAGTTATAACAATTTTTTCTTCCATTTAAGGACTATTTTCCCTAAAAATTCATCTAATATCGCTAAAATGTGCTATTCACCTACTAAAAATCCTACAACAAAGGAATAAAAACGCAGAAATATATTACAAATAAATATTTTTTCTTTTGTATTTTATATCTCTCGATAGCTGAAAACAATCATGCATGAAATTTCTTTGCGCCTCCTTTCTTGGTACGATAAAAAACACCGGCATTTACCATGGCGGATTACCCCTGAAGAACAAATGCAAGGTGTCTGCCCTGATCCTTATCGCGTTTGGCTATCGGAGGTCATGCTTCAACAAACAACTGTTGAAGCCGTTAAACCTTATTTTCAAAAATTTTTGAAACTTTGGCCTGATCTTTTTTCTCTAGCGAAAGCCTCACAAGATGATATCATGAAAGCGTGGGCGGGTCTTGGCTATTATTCGCGCGCGCGCAACCTTAAAAATTGTGCCCAACAGCTTGTTGAAAACTACGGAGGACAATTTCCACAGTCCTTAAAAACGTTACGTACTTTATCTGGTATTGGTGATTACACTGCCGCTGCCATTGCTGCAATCGCTTTTAACCATCCTGTAGCCGTCGTTGATAGTAATGTCGAACGTGTTGTAACTCGCTTATTTGCCATCACTTTGGTATTGCCTAAAGCAAAAGCTAAAATTAAAGAAAAAACACAAAAAATTACTTCCTTAAATCGTCCTGGTGATTTTGCTCAAGCCATGATGGATCTGGGATCGATAATTTGTACACCGCGCAAGCCATCTTGCCTACTCTGCCCTCTTCAAAGTTTATGCAAAGCAGCAAAGATGCAAAAAACAGAATTTTTTCCGGTCAAAGCTCCAAAAAAAGAACGCCCTTCAAAAACTGCTGCTGCTTTTGTTGTACTTAATGAAAACAAACAAATTTATTTGGAAAAACGACAAGGCAAAAAATTACTTGGTGGAATGACCCAAATTCCTAACAATATCGGCATAAGCGATGAAAATGGGCTCCAAAATGCACCCTTTACTGCCAATTGGCAGTTTAAGGGACAAATTACGCATGTTTTTACCCACTTTTCTCTAAAACTTAATGTTTACTATATCAATGGTATTCGCGAAATGAAGTGTGAAAATGGCTGGTGGTGTGATATCCATCATCTTGCCAAAGAGGCACTCCCCACCGTTATGAAAAAAGCTATTTCTGCAGCAATTCCCAATACTTTTAGATTCAAATAACTTCTCCACTATAAAATGAAATATTCAGTGCAATGCGCATTGATTTATTTTCATACAATACCAGCTTTTAACATCTGTGAACGTATTACCATTCTTAAATCATCAATTGATTTTAACTGTCCATTCTCTTCGTAATACCAAAATGTCCAACCGTTACAACTTTGCGAACTTTGAGCCTTTCTACCCATTGCGTGAATAGAGCCTGCTTCACCACCATGCATGATAGTACCATCAGCTCTCACAATAGCAGATACTTGCTTTTTACGATCATAAAGAACTTCTCCAGAATGAAGTAACCCTGCTTCAAGTAAACTATTGAATGCTACACGCGGCTCTGCTTTTTTCCTATCAAAAATCGCTAACTCTGATTCATTTAAAGGTTTAATCGCAGCAATTCTCTTACATGCAGCATCAATGTAGCGTTGCTCGCGTTCAATGCCCACAAAATCACGCCCCAAAAGCTTGGCAACAGCACCTGTTGTCCCTGAACCAAAAAATGGATCAAGAATAACATCACTTGGCTTACTAGAAGCCATAATAATGCGTGCCAATAATGCTTGTGGCTTTTGTGTTGGATGTAATTTGCGTCCTCTTTCATCTTTTAAACGTTCAGCACCAGTACAGAGAGGGAAAAGCCAATCTGAACGCATTTGCACATCTTCATTTGCGGCCTTTAAAGCATCATAATTAAATGTGTATTTTTTATCCTTTTGGTCTCGAACAGCCCAAATAAGTGTCTCATGAGCATTTTGAAAACGGCGTCCTCTAAAATTAGGCATGGGATTATTTTTACGCCAAATGATATCATTTAGCATCCAAAAACCTAAATCTTGTAATATCGTGCCAACACGGAAAATATTATGGTAAGATCCAATAACCCAAAGTGTCCCATTGGGTTTCAATACACGACGACAAGCAAGCAACCACGCACGTGTAAAAGCATCATAAGCCGCAAAACTTTCAAACTGATCCCACGCATCATCAACTGCATCAACAAGTGAATGATCTGGACGATATAAAGCACCATCCAATTGCAGATTATAAGGGGGATCTGCAAAAATCATATCAACTGAATGCTTGGGCAGTTTTTCTAATACTGCAACACAATCTCCCTTGAAGATCTGATTGCGCCATGGCATCTGAGAAGAAGTACGAACAAAACCTTTTTGAAGCTGATTAACTGTCATAAAATATCCAACGCAACGAAACCAAATCGCCCTATAATCAGAATGATTTACAGGCTCGCACTACCAGTCTATATTTACAAACATAGGGTAAACGTATCGTTAAGGTTATTCAAAATTGATACTTATTTTTGCTCTTTTAAGAAGAATAAAATAGTTTTGCATTGATAGACCCTTATTTTTCTTTCCTTCAACGCACTGATCACATATCCTTCGCTTCTTAAACGAACTAGGAATCACTTTCGAAGCATCTTTTTATGAAACAAAGTCTTCTTAATATTCTTTTCATGCTAATTTTTTAGCTATAAGCAATATATAAAGGAATATCCCATGCCTCAAATAGATCTCATTATTTTTGATTGTGATGGAGTTTTGGTAGACTCTGAATATCTCGCAGCAAAAATTGGATCTCAATTGCTGAAACACACAGGATATGAAATATCACCTGAGGAATTAAGTGAACATTATGCAGGATTGACCTTTCCTGATACTCTCAAAAAAGTTGAACAGAAAACAGGGAAACCAATTTCTGCCCACCTCATAGATCAAATGTCAAATCTTTTCCGAGCACAAATAAAAACTGAATTACGCGCTATCGATGGTATAAGAGAAGCGATTGAAATTATTCAATCTCGCTATCCTTATTGTATTTGCTCTAATGCAGCAAGCATAGATATAAAAGAGATGCTCACCACTGTTAATCTTTATGATTTTTTTGATGGTAAAGATAAAGTATTTTCTGCCCCTGAAGTTGGAACGAAAAAAGCAAAACCTGCTCCTGATGTTTTTCTTTTTGCCGCACAAAAATTACACGCGAAGCCAACAAACACTATTGTTATAGAAGATTCTATTCATGGTGTACATGCAGCAGTAGCAGCAGGTATGCGTGTTATCGGTTTTACTGGAGGATCACACAGCTATCTTAGTCACTCTAACGCCCTTGCAGATGCTGGCGCTGAAACAACTATCGCCAAACACGCGCATTTATCAGAAGTCCTAGAAGCAATGGCAGTCTGGCAAGATTTATCATAAAAAGACTCTTTGGGCATATATCAGCTCATACAACTCTTTAATAAATCCTCTTTAATCTAATATGCGTATTGGATTGAAGCACAGCTATATTAACCACGTGCAATAAAATAACTAATATACAGTTTCTTTCGTAAACAATAAATCTCGTAATGTTGTTCAATTTTGATTGAATAAAAATATGATTATCACCAAATTAAGCTACATTATTCTCTTCAATAATAATATAGACGAGATGTGACAATTAAATCAGCTTCCAATTGCAATCTGACAGCACATAGCTGAAGCAATTGTATAGCTAGACGTTTTCACTAAATGTATATATATTCACTACGTGCATATATATGTGTAATGTTATGAAGCAGTCTGCAATCTATATTTCCTTACTCGAATTATAATATCTCACAAAGTATCTATTTAAATTGCTGCCATATAAAACAACAAAATACATCATTTGAATCTAAATTACGTTTCCCTTGGATCTTCAGTAATTTTTATAATTGAAGAAAGAGAGTGAGCAGACATCACTTCCATTTATTGGATAATTTAAGTATCGTTAAAAACATAAAAAAACAACTTCACCAATTTGTGGGAAATAAACGAAGGAAAAAATTCATGAAATACATCAGCACGAGAGGTGAAGCTCCTGTTTTAGGCTTTACTGAAACTGTCATAACTGGATTGGCTAGTGATGGTGGTCTTTATCTTCCAGAAAAATTTCCTCAATTATCATTCGATGTATTACGAGCGCTCCGTGGACAATCTTATACGACAATCGCTAAAACTATTCTTTGGCCTTTTGTGAATAATGAGATCGAATATACATCTTTTGAAAATATAATTACTGAATCTTATGCCACCTTCCGCCACCCAGCAACCTGTCCACTGCTTCAAACTGGCTCCGATGAATTTATTCTTGAACTTTTTCATGGTCCTACTTTGGCGTTTAAAGATGTTGCAATGCAGTTTCTTTCTAGACTAATGGATTATGTTCTCACTAAAAAAAATAAACGTGCAACAATTATTGGTGCGACATCAGGTGATACAGGTGGTGCTGCAATACAAGCTTTCGCAGAAAGAGAAAATTCAGATGTTTTTATTTTATTTCCTAAAGGACGCGTATCATCCGTTCAACAGCGGCAAATGACTACCAATCATAGCACTAATATTCATGCCATAGCTATTGAAGGCAATTTTGATGATTGCCAAGCACTTGTTAAAGCAATGTTTAATGATAATAATTTTCGTCAAAAAAAAGCGCTCGCAGGGGTTAACTCTATAAATTGGGCGCGAATTATGGCACAAATTGTCTATTATTTTTCATCTGCACTTTCTTTAGGCGCTCCTGATAGACCTGTATCATTTACTGTTCCTACTGGAAATTTTGGTGATATTTTTGCAGGTTATGTTGCTGCCCGTATGGGGTTACCCATTGCACAACTGATCATTGCAACAAATGATAATGACATCCTTGAACGCACATTGACCAGCGGCACCTATGAAATACGGCCAATAACCCAAACAACATCACCTTCTATGGATATACAAATTTCTTCTAACTTTGAGCGCTTACTGTTTGAAAGTAATGACCGAGATCCCATTTGGATTTGCAATGCAATGGAAAATTTGAAACAATCAGGACGTTTTGATCTTAATAAAAAGCAACTTAAAAATATTCGTTCTCTATTTTCTGCTGGAAAAAGCAGCATTGCTGAAACAGCGCGAACAATTGACAGTGTTTATAAAGAAAGCGGCTACCTCGCTGATCCACATACAGCTGTTGCGCTTAAAGTAGCTCGCGAAAATAAGCAACCACATATTCCAATGATTGTCCTTGCAACCGCTCATCCTAGTAAATTTCCTGATGCAATAAAAAGCGCCTGTGGTATTTATGCTCCATTACCAGTTTGTCTAAACGACTTAATAGAACGTGAAGAACGCTTTATCAGTCTTGCTAATGATAAAAAAATAGTAAAAGATTATATTTCTTTAAAATCGCGTGCATCTTATTAAAATAAGCTGCATGCATTCAAATCAAAAATATTCCAATGCTCTTAAAGTGTATGGTTTGTTTAACGGAGTCGTAAACACATGGGTGTAGATATTAGTCGCCTTAGTAATGGCTTGACTATTGCCACATATACAATGCAACAAATTGATAGTGTTGCGCTTGGGGTATGGATTAAAGTTGGCGCACGCAACGAAACTTTTACACAACATGGTATCGCCCATCTTCTTGAACATATGGCTTTCAAAGGAACAGAAAATCGAACAGCTTTTCAGATTGCTGCCGATATCGAAGATGTTGGCGGTGAAATTAATGCTACTACTAATACTGAAACAACTGCCTATTTTGCGCGCGTACTTAAAAATGATATCCCGCTCGCTATTGATATTCTAGCCGATATTTTAATGTATTCAAAATTTGATGAAGATGAATTAGAACGAGAAAAACAAGTGATTTTTCAGGAAATTGGTGCCGCTCGCGATGTTCCAGATGATATTGTTTTTGATCACTTTACTGAAACAGCCTTTCGTCATCAGTCTCTTGGCCGCTCTATTTTAGGAACACCCAAAACAGTTCAATCATTTACATCTGCTGATCTCCATAATTTCATGAATAAACAATATAGCGCAGATCGTATGATTGTAGTAGCTGCAGGAGCTGTGCAGCACGAAAATTTTCTACAAGAAGTCGAAAGCCGTTTTAACACTTTTCGTTCTCATTCAACAGCGCCTCTTGCCAATCTTGCCAATTATGTCGGTGGCGATTTTCGTGAATATCGCGATTTAATGGACACGCAAGTTGTCCTCGGTTTTGAAGGACGCCCTTATCATGCGCGTGATTTTTATGCTACCCAAATTCTTTCAATTATTCTTGGTGGAGGCATGTCATCACGTCTCTTTCAAGAAGTAAGAGAAAAACGTGGATTATGCTATTCTATTTATGCTTTTCATTGGGGCTTTTCAGATACTGGACTCTTTGGCGTTCATGCCGCCACCGGACAAGAGGGGCTAAAAGAACTACTTCCTGTGATTCTTGATGAGCTCTCTAAGGCAAGTAAAAATATCCACACAAAGGAACTTCAACGAGCACAAGCGCAATATCGCGCTAATCTTACAATGTCACAGGAAAATCCATCCAGTCAAGCGCATTTTATTGCTCGCCAAATGCTTCTTTACGGTCGACCAATTCCAATATCTGAAACGATTGAACGTTTAGAACTCATTACACTAAAAAGATTAACCGATTTAGCGAATCGCCTTTTTATCAATTCTACTCCAACATTAGCAGCTGTTGGCTCTGTTGGCTCTCTCATGAATTTTGATGATTTAACATCGATTCTCTCACACAACATAAAATAAGTTCCTAAATACAATTTTTTCAAACTCTTGTGCATATTGAGGATATAAAAAAGTGCTTTTGAAAACAGCCATATAATGAACATGTCCACTTTTTATAATAAAGTTCACTACAAAAGTTTCTCTCGCTGAATAAGTTTTGGAAATATTTATCAAAGAGGTGTACAAAACTATCTAAATTGCGCTTCATGTGATAAATAATCTGATAAGCAAAGATATATCTGCGAAATTTGAAAACTAATGGTTTAATTTTGCCTTCCCAAAATATAACATTCCATCAGTTTCTAGTTCCATTAAGGTAAACAGGGGTCTATCTTTGTATGAAATCGTATAATCTTTTCAAAAGAAAATGATAGCCGCTTGTTATGTAGAATAAATTATAGAAAGTAAATGTGTTTTCTCGAAAATCTAAAATTAAATATCCTAAAATACTGAGAGTGAGGCATTGTGAAGAGTTTGCGTAAAATAATTGACATCATTTTTGCTGTAATCGTCAGTTCTTTAATCCATCTTACGTCAGCACAAGCAATTGAGCCAGTTAAAATTTCTTCTCAGGATGCCGCTCTTGACCTTTCAAGAGCAATTGAAATTCACCACACAAATAACTCTATCTTTCAAACAAGCACAGCGCCCGGACCAGATGGTATTGTATGGCGCATTGAAGTCCAAGCCAAAAGTAAAAAATTTTCTGGAAACTGGGCAGTATTTTCTCTTGCAAATCCAACAGACGAACAAGTTGATCGCCTCATTGTTGCCCCCCATTATCGCATGGCTCATTCAGGCTTTCTTTGGCCAGACCTCGGATCATCGCGGATTCAATCCATCACTCCAAGCGAAGGTTTTTCTCTCGATCGTCAAGCCAGTGCAAACTCAGATATCTTTCGTATTACACTTAACCCTGGCTCTGTCATTACATTTATTGCCGAACTTAACTCGGAGAATCTACCGCAAATCTATTTATGGCAACCTGAAGCTTATAAGGATGCAATCAATTCTTATACACTTTATCATGGGATTCTTCTTGGTATATCAGGTCTTTTAGCACTCTTACTAACTGTTCTCTTCGTCGTTCGTGGAACAGGTCTTTTTCCTGCAACCGCTGCTGTCGCATGGGCGGTCCTTTTTTATATCGGTATCGATTTCAATTTTTTAAATAAGTTCTTTGCAGTAACATTAACAACGCAACCAATCTGGCGTGCTGGTACAGAAGTAGCGCTTGCCGCTACATTTTTCATATTCCTTTTTACCTACCTATGTCTTAACCGCTGGCACTATCATTTCAGTTATGGTGCAATCGCGTGGGTCATAGCTCTTTGTGGTCTTGGCGCGTTTGCTATTTATGATCCAACCAGAGCAGCTGGAATTGCTCGTCTATCATTTGGCTTCACCGCCGTGATTGGTATACTCTTAATCAGCTATTTTTCCATCCGAAGCTATGACCGTGCAATTATGCTTATCCCAACATGGTTGTTAATTAGCTTTTGGTGTTTTGGAGCTTATGCCTGCATAGCAGGATATTTAAACAATGATATCATTCAGCCAGCCTTAGCGGGAGGACTAGTGCTCATCGTTCTTCTGATTAGCTTTACTGTCATGCAACAAACTTTTTCTAATGATGCGTTTCATGAAGGAATATTTTCTGATCTTGAACGACAAGTGCTTGCAGCTAGGGGAGCTGGAAATATTATTTGGGACTGGAATGTCGAACGTGACAGAATTGTTGTTCACCCAGATATGGCAACCCTCTTTGGAACTGAGTCTCATAAACTTAATGGCACTATGTGCAATTGGATCTCAGCCTTGCATTACGACGACCGTGAACGCTTTCAAGCTATATTGGATATTATTCTGAAAAATAAAAAGGGACGCATTGATCAAGTTTTTCGACTTTCTTCTGGAGGTGGATATTATCATTGGTTTTCTCTTCGTGCGCGCCCAGCTATGCAAAAAGATGGAAAAATTACGCGTGTTATTGGAACTATTGTCAACATTACCAATCACAAAAAAGCCGAAGAACGCTTATTACATGATGCGATTCACGATAGTTTAACTGGTCTTCCTAACCAGCAAGTTTTCTTCGACAGATTACAAAATTATACCTCGTTAGCTAAAGCAAATATCAAAATTAGACCAACGGTCTTTATGATTGATTTCGACAATTTCCGTCAAATTAACCACAAGCTAGGTATAGCCGTTGGTGACACTGTACTGCTTATCATTGCACGCCGGTTAAATCGTCTCATTAATTTTCAAGACACCCTGTCACGCCTTTCTGCAGACCGTTTTGCAATCATCCTACTCAGTGAAACTGAACCACAAAAAATTGCAGCATTTGCAGACCATCTACACAAAACAATCTCAGCACCTATTTCACTTTCAGAAAAAAAAATAGTTCTTTCAACATCAATTGGATTAGTTACATGGAGTGAAAGCAGATCGACGGCTAAAGATATCTTTAATGATAGCGAATTAGCAATGATCCGCGCAAAACAAATGGGTGGGAACCATATTGAACCTTTTCGCCCTAATTTTCGTACTCTTGGTCTCGAGCATAACAATATGGAACATGACATTCGTTATGCAATAAAACGAGATGAAATGAAAATCCTTTATCATCCTATTCTTAATTTATCAGATGGACAAGTTATTGGCTTTGAAACAATTGTAGAATGGCATCATCCAAATTATGGCAATTTAAATATCTATGATTTTATAAAAATTGCAGAAAGTGAGCAGATCATTACGGATTTAGCACAATTTATTATTGATAATGCCATAATTGACCTTACAAATGTACAAGAAAAATTTTCTCAACAATCTTTCTTCATTTCAATTAATTTACCAAGCCCAGAAATGGTTCATCCTAATTTCATAAGTCAATTGCGCTCTGCTTTGCTTCGTTACCCACTTAACAAAGGGAGTTTGATGATAGAAATATCCGAATTTGTTTTGAGAAAGAATCCCGAACAATCTGCGCATTTTCTTGAACAAATTAAAGCACTAGGAATGAATCTTGCATTAGATAATTTTGGAACAGGTTATTCATCACTTGCCTATCTCGTTCGTTATCCATTTGATATGGTTAAGCTGGATCGTTCACTTATCTCTATAGATTCACCTAAGAAGAAACTTGTTCTCAAGTCTATTATCAATATGGCTACGGATCTTAATTTACAAATCATCGCAGAAGGCGTTGAAAATGAAAAAGAAGCTATCTTTCTACGCCAAGAAGGCTGTAAATACGTTCAAAGCACACTTGTCACTAAGCCAATTGCTATCGAAGAATTAATCGCTCTTGTACAAAATCACTTCCCTTATAAAATCAAAACATAACAGATAGAATAGAATACGAAAATCGGGAAAGAGTGAAACTCTCTATGCATGACCCATTTCAGCAACAAGATAAGCTGGATTAATCCCCATGCGAAGCAAGCTTTCGTCATATTTACGATTCAAATCACTTTCAAAAAGAAAGCTAGGCGATGTAGAGCTGATCAGCCAGCTATTCGCAGAAATTTCTGCTTCAAGCTGTCCTGCTTTCCATCCCGCATAACCTAGTGCTATAAGTGCATGTTGAGGACCTTGTTCACAACTGATAGCTTTTAATATATCGATAGTTGCAGTAAAGCAGATTTTATTTGCAACAGGAACAGTTTCTTCACAAACATAATCATCCGAATGAAGCACAAAACCGCGCGAAGGCTCAATAGGTCCACCGTAGCGTACAGGAAACTTTTTTATTGATTTAGAAAGATATTTTTTTTGAGTATCGTTTATCACACTAAGATGAAGCAAAAGTTCTGGAAAACTAATATGGTGCAATTGATTGAGAATAATTCCCGTAGCGCCAGCATCAGAATGCTCACAAACATAAATAACAGAACGAACAAAGCATTTGTTATTCATCCTAGGCATTGCTATAAGTAACTGTCCATCCAAAAAGCCATCACGCTGCTTCATCAATCTGTTATTCTCCATAATTTACATGTTAAACTTGGTTTAAGTAGTACAAGAAGAAAGTAAAACTCAAATGAAAAAAATTCAAATCTTTACAAATTTGCAAAGTATCCTAATTTTTTTTTATAAAAAACTTTTCATCACTTTAAGCTTAACATTTGTATTTTTAGAATTATTTAATTTTTCTGTAAGTGCTCAAACAGAACAAAAATCATATCTTTTTGCAACATCTTGGCATGAGTCAGATGGTGGTCGTGTCAGATTAGCGATCATCCAACCACCTCTCTCTGGAATAAGAAACGGCATTATTGAAATTATGCTTAAACCAGGATGGAAAACTTACTGGCGCAACCCAGGTAATTCAGGCATGGCACCATTTTTTAACTTCCACCAACAGGTTTCTTATGAAATCTTTTATCCCACACCACAACTTTATGAAACGGAAAATGACTGGTCATTCGGCTATGTAGATAAAGTTGTATTACCCTTTAGTATTTCCAACTCAAGTAAAAATTTAAGTGGCTCTTTCACTCTTGGGTTATGTAGTAAAATCTGTATTCCATTTACTATTAATTTTGATTTTTCACCATCTGCTGAAAAAAACGAACGTCTTCCTGCATCTTTATTAAAAAATGCTCAAGCCTCTCTACCCTCCACAACGCATCATGCGCTAAAGGTAAGTGCTGAAAAAAATAAAAATATCCTTTTCATAAAAATACAAAATAACGATAAGAACACACCATCATCCCTCTTTTTAGATGGAGGAGAAATGCAAATTGGACCAGCTAAAAAAGTAAGTGATAATGTAGAGTATACCCTCTTTAGCGCTCCCATCTATTTCACACCAGATGAAACAAGCCAAACAATTTTTTATACAGTTTCCTTTAAGGATCACTCTTTCAGTGGAACATTTATACTTCACACACAATCAGATCATACTGCAACTCCTTGATAAAAGAGAAAGATTCCAGCAAAAATTATGCTGAAAAAGATTCATTTTCGCGATATTCAGTAATAGCTTGACGTGCAAGTGCATCTGCACGTTCATTATCTAGATGGCCAGCATGTCCTTTTATCCAGTGCCATCTGATAGTGTGACGGGAACAGGCATCTTCAAGAGCCTTCCATAACTCCATATTTTTAACAGGCTTTTTTGATGCAGTGCGCCAATTATTTTTCTTCCAACCTTCAAGCCACATAGATATACCGTTGCGCACGTAAATTGAGTCCGTATAAAGATCGACTGAACAAGATTCTTTAAGCGCCTTTAATGCACAAATCGCTGCCATTAACTCCATTTGATTATTGGTCGTGTGTGCCTCTCCACCATAAAGCTCACGTTCATGACCATTCCAGCGTAAAATTGCTCCCCACCCTCCAACTCCAGGATTCCCAGAGCACGCACCATCTGTATAAATCTCAACGACTTTTTGTTGATTTAACATAAAATTCAAAAACCTAATTCACTCAGTAAGCCTGCATTACTGAAAAAGCAAAGCTTGTACCAATATTCCCACGGATCTTTCTTAATTACAAAACTATCAGGCGGCGTATTGAACCAATCATAAAGGCGTGTGAGTAAAAAACGCAAAGCTGCACCACGCGCTAACACAATAATTGCATCCAATTCTAAAGGTACCAATGGCCTTATTTTTTGATAATTTTCCAATAATTTACGTGCTTTGATAAGATTATAAGAATGATCATGCTCAAAACACCAAGCATTTAAACAAATGGCCAAATCGTAAGCTAAAAAATCATTACAAGCAAAATAAAAATCTATAATACCAGAAAGACGATGGTTTAAAAAAAATACATTATCATTAAATAAATCAGCATGAATAACACCTGTTGGCAAATTCGATGGCCAATTTTTTTCTAAAAAAGCTAACTCGGTATTAATTTTTTTTCCAAATTCTTGAAGTAAAATATCTTTTACCGTTTGGCAACTTCTCCACAGTGACTTCAAGTCTGTAAGAGAAAGAGTATTTCTACGACTAAGTGAAAAATCCTGTCCTGCTAAATGCAGATGTGCTAAACTGCTCCCTACTTCACAACAATGATATGCATTGGGCTGACGAATCCACATTCCTTCCAGAAAAGTAATAATAGCAGCAGGACGCCCTGCTAATTCACCAACCGTTGATCCATCATTTTGAATCACTGGTTGAGGACAAGGAATCCCACGCTGCCCTAAGTGATTCATAAGACTACAAAAAAAAGGCAAATCATCTTTTGAAATACGTTTTTCATAAAGCGTTAAAATGAATTTTCCCTCTGTTGTATAGAGCAAAAAATTAGAATTTTCGATACCCTCTTCTATACCTTGATAGGACAGAAGTGAACCTATCGCGTAACGTGTCAAAAATGCCTTTAAATCATTTGAATAAATATCTGTATAAACTGCCATTATTTTGCTTTCATTATAGGCATTGATGTATCTTGATTTTCATTTTTTATCGTCTTAGCTTGACCATTAACAAAAGCCATATCTTGAGGAGTTAAAATAACGTCACGTAATTCGCGATTAACTAAAAATGTCTCCATTTCCACCACTGTCTCAGCCAACTCTATTATGACATCATAACGCTCTCGAAAAGCTGAGATAATTTCATCAACAATAATTTCAGGAGCAGAAGCTCCTGCTGAGAGGCTTACGATGGAAAGAAAACCTAAACGATCAAAATCAATTTCATCAGCTCGTTGAACTAAAATAGCCTTCTGTGCACCAAACCTCTCAGCAACCTCTACCAAACGTCGTGAATTAGAGGAATTTGGTGCGCCAACAATCAAAAATAAATCACTCCCCAGTGCTGCCGCTTTAACAGCATTTTGACGATTTGTGGTAGCATAGCAAATTGATTCTGCAGCTGGTGCTTGCAATGCAGGAAAGCGTTTTTGTAAAACATCAAGAATCCCTGCCGTATCTTCAACAGAAAGTGTTGTTTGCGTTACAAATCCTAAGTTATCTGGGTCATCTGGCTGATAATGCAAGGCATCTTCTACCGTTTCAATCAATGTAACAGCTCCTTTTTCAAGCTGCCCCATTGTTCCTATCACTTCAGGATGGCCAGAATGACCAATCAATATAACGTGACGTCCATGACGATGATGTCGTATTGCTTGTTTATGCACCTTAGACACCAATGGGCATGTAGCATCAAGATAAAATAAATTATAGTGTTGTGCCTCTCTTGGCACAGATTTTGGTACACCATGGGCAGAAAATACGACAGGTTGACTACGGTGCTCTTCTGGAATCTCATCCAATTCTTCCACAAAAATAGCGCCTCGTTGCCGCAATCCCTCAACCACATAGCGATTATGCACAATTTCATGACGAACATATACTGGAGCACCATACTTTTTTAATGCAAGAAGGACAATCTGAATAGCGCGATCAACCCCTGCGCAAAATCCACGTGGACCACAAAGACGCATCGTTAGAGGGGGAAGTACAGACATAAACTATCCTTAATATCTATAACTTTGACCACATATCCAAACGGGCTCGTTATGCACTACACAAATAGTGCTAAAGAGAGAAATTGGAAATAACCTTCTGCTGTAATAGCATTGCCTCTGTGGTGCATTTTTATGGCATTTTACTCGGGCAAAGCTACTCTGAGTTTACTTTTCATCTCATTTTACTAGAGAATGGATAAAATACCAAACAAGAGATTCGACCAAAAGAGTTGCAAATATAGCGCCTAAATAAAATAACGAAAAGAAAAACATTCTTTTTGCCATAGAAATAGTCGCGTCCTGTGTATCAGCTTTCCATAAATGATAAGCAAAATAAACAAAAATAATGCTCAAAATTGTTGAAAAAATACCATAGAAAATTCCTGCCAATCCAGTAACGCAAGGACCTAGAGCACATATTGCCGTAAGAATAGTATAAAATAAGATCTGTTTTTTTGTTGATCGCTCACCTCGTACATTAGGCATCATAGGAATGCCTGCTGCGCTATAATCAAGAGATGAAAATAGAGAAAGAGACCAAAAATGTGGTGGAGTCCACATAAAAATAATTAAAAATAATAAAAAGCTATCAATATTCACTGTACCCGTTGCCGCAGCCCATCCAATCATAGGTGGAAAAGCCCCAGCTGCACCACCAATGACAATATTCTGCGGCGTTATACGTTTTAGCCAAATTGTATAGATAACGATATAAAAGAAAATTGTAAACGCAAGAAAAAGTGCTGCAAACCAGTTAATGCAGCACCCCATAACCAACACCGAAAGCATAGAAAGCCCCATGCCAAACACGAATGCCTTCTTGGAGCTGATTTTACCAGCAGGAATGGGGCGATTTTTGGTACGTTCCATTACTGCATCAATGTCAGCATCATACCACATATTAAGTGCTCCTGCACCACCACCGCCTACAGCAATGCACACAATTGCCAAAAAACCATATAATGGATTCATAGAAATAGGCGCAACAACCAATCCAACCAGAGCTGTAAATACAACAAGTGACATAACCCGTGGTTTCAATAACGTGATATAATCATAAACACCAGATTCTGGTGGAATCGATTTACCACTTGCAGTCGATAATTTTTCTGAAATAGACATTCCGCTCAAAGACCTTTTTATCTCTATCATCTACAAGCAAATATTATCTGGTACATAAGAACAACCCATTAATATCATCAGTGCTTTTGAGAACACATAAAATATCTCACATATCCATTAAAAACAGATAGAAGTATTTGCAATCAAAATACATTATTCCAACACATATTATTCTACATAAAAAATGTATCAATGTATCATAGAAAGAAAACAATCCCTCAAAGCATCATAAAACGGTGCAAAAATTTTATCTCCTATAAAATACTGCTGTTCACTGTTTATTTTATTTTGTGCATATGAATTAATATGTTTGGGTATATATTAGTTTTGTGTTACAGTTTTGGTTTAAAAATTCATTTTTATGCACGATCGCGTAGTTGCTAATTCGGGTAAGAATTTCTGTGGTACTTTATAAAATACTAAAAAAAAATTTCTTTGTTGGTGTTATTATTTGCACCCTTTGTGGTGTTTTTACCAGTCATGCTATGTCACAGACATCTGGCGTACGCAATATTCCTGCCCCACAAACCTATGGTGCATGGACAAAAATTTGTTCTCTGCCACCAGGTACACCTAATATACAGTGTGAAGTGGTGCAGAATGTACATACACAAAATCGTCATGATATTACCTTCCGCGTTACATTTTATAAACTTCCTAAAAATCAAGGAACTTTGATGCGTGTTTTCGTTCCGATTCGCGTTGAACTGCGCTTTGGTGTTGGTATTAAAATTGACGATCAAGATATGAAAAAAATGGAATATCGTCGTTGTCTTGGTAATAATTGCGTTGCCGAAGCTCTTCTTAAAGAAGATATGTTACAGCTCTTTTTAAAAGGTAAAACAGCAACCTATTTCGTATTTACAACTCCAGAGCAAGGTGTTGGAGGAATTGTTGATCTCCATGGTCTTAGTGATGCCTATGCCACCTTACCAACATAATAAAATTTTACACACATTGGCCAATGAACGATATTTCATAGCTTAGTTTATAATTTCCCTAATAAAACAAATAGAAATTTTTAAAAAATCAATGAAAATAGGATAATTACTATGAAGTCGCTGATTGATCATTTTGATATTGCTTCATCTAAAGTACAATCACTTATACAAGAATCGCTTTATCATGCTGATGATGGTGAACTTTACCTTGAATATACAGAAAGCGAAACACTGCTATTTGATAATGGGCAGCTTAAAAATGGCTCATTTCACCAAGACATGGGATTTGGTCTACGCGTTGTTGCTGGAGAAGCTACAGGATATGCTCACTCTAGTGAGTTATCAGCTGCAGCACTTAAACGTGCAAGTGAAGCAGCTAAAGCTATTACTTATAATAATCATATAGGATCTTATAGTGTAGCACCTCAACAAACAAATAAAAGGCTTTATCAACCGCATAACCCTCTTGATACCCCATCATTCGAAGAAAAAAGTACACTCTTACAAAAAATTGATGCTTATTTACGTAAAAAAAATGATAAATTACATCAAGTTACTGTTTCTCTTTCTGGTTCGCTACAACACGTTGAAATCTTGCGTGCCGACGGGTATTTTGCTCATGATATCCGTCCTCTTGTACGGTTGTCTATATCTGTCGTTGCTGCCGAAGGGAATAGGCGCGAAAATGGCTTCTATGGATGTGGTGGACGACAAGCATTCAGCCAGTTTATTAATGAAACAAATTGGAAAAAAGCTGCCGATGAAGCACTGCGTATGGCTTTAATAAATTTAGAAGCAGAAGCAGCACCAGCAGGAACATTTGATGTTGTCTTAGCTAATGGATGGCCTGGTGTTATGCTTCATGAAGCTGTGGGTCATGGTTTAGAAGGTGATTTTAACCGTAAAAAAACATCTGCTTTTGCTGGACTTTTAGGAAAACAAATTGCAGCAAAAGGTGTCACGGTTGTTGATGATGGCACAATTCCCCAACGCCGTGGTTCACTCACTATTGATGATGAAGGCACACCATCAGGATATAATGTTCTTATTGAAGACGGAAAACTTGTTGGTTTTATGCAAGACAGGTTAAATGCTCGACTTATGGGTGTTAATCCAACTGGAAATGGACGACGTGAATCTTATGCACATGCACCAATGCCGCGGATGACCAATACAATGATGCTAGGAGGAGATAAGACACCCGAAGAAATTCTATCCTCACTAAAAAATGGGATCTATGCTGTTTCATTTGGTGGGGGACAAGTTGATATTACTTCTGGAAAATTCGTATTTGAATGTACTGAAGCTTACCGAGTAGAAAATGGTAAAATTGTAGCACCAATCAAAGGTGCAACCCTTATCGGAAACGGACCAGAAGCCATGAAACGTATTACAATGATTGGAAATGATAGCAAGCTTGATAACGGCATCGGTATGTGTGGAAAAGCTGGGCAAAATGTCCCTGTTGGTGTCGGACAACCTCACCTACGAATCAATAATATGACAATTGGTGGAACAGCGCTTTCACAAAATTGATTGAATATGTTTTATTGAATAACTTTTCAACAGCCTTTAAAATAAGCTAAAGTTTCCAACCTGTCTTTGCTTTGCGCTTGCTCAAAACAGCAACAATTTCAACATGCGGTGACCATAAAAATTGATCAATTGGTATGATCTTTTCTAGCGTATAGCCACCTGCCACAAGAAGAGACGCATCACGAGCAAACGTAACAGGATTGCATGAAATTGCCACCACACGTGGAATAGTTGTCTTCGCTAATTCATGCACCTGTTTTTCTGCTCCAGCGCGCGGAGGATCGAAAACAACGCTATCAAAACCCTCAAGCTCTTTCGCAGAAAATGGATGACGAAAGAGGTCACGTTTTTCACAAGTAACTGTTTTTAAACCAACCGCAAAGCGTGTTGCCCGATCTAAGCTTGCTAATGCTGCATTATCATTTTCTATCGCATGAACATTCATTTTTTTCGCCATACGTAGCGTAAATGTTCCCACTCCTGAAAACAAATCAACAGCATTTTTTGCTTTTTTTAAATGAGTCAAAATAATATTGCCCATAATATTTTCTGCTTCACAAGTTGCTTGGAGAAATCCACCAGCAGGAAATTCAACACAGACATCCCCGAAGTAAACTAATGGTTTTTCTTGCTCAACCAAAATTTCACCTTCAACAGACAAGCGCGTAATTCCACTTGCAAGAGCTATACACACCATTTTTTTGCGAATGCGCTCGTCCTGCACAATACATCCATTCAAAGCAACATCTAAACCATTTTCAACAGACGTTGCCGTAACATGAAACCGCTTTGCATGATTGTTGACAAGAGCACAAAGCACCCTAATATCATTTAACTTAGACATAATTTCTAAACGCGTCACTGGGCATTCTTCAAGCGCCATAACATCATGAGATCGATAACGATTAAAACCAATAATATGACCTTGCTGTGTCGCAAGCGCTGTTAAAGTAATCCGTCGGCGACTGTAATATCCACATTCAATTAAGGGAGAAACATGGACATCAAGCCCGTACTTTTTAAGCGCATCAACAACTAATTGCCGTTTCCAAAAGCGATAAGTATCAGCGTTCCAATGCTGGAGCACGCACCCTCCACAACTCCCAAAATGTCGACAAACAGCATCGATGCGCTCTGATGATTTTCCTTCTAGTGCAATAAGTTTTCCATATTTTCCACGAGGAGCAATTATAGCAACCTCTCCTGGCAAAGTGAAAGGAACATAAATAGAGCCACGTGATGTACTCGAAATACCATGACCATTCACGCCAATACGGTCAATTATAACTCGGTCACGCACTCTTTTTTTCTCCGAATAATAAATATTCCAAATTGCCATCACCACCTGTAATGGGTGAAGGAAATAAACCTTTTGCGGTCCACCCTACTTGAGTATTCAACCAATCAAAAAGTTCTTCAGCAATCTTCTGTGCTATAGATAGATTTTTCAATACTCCACTCTTATTAAGACCTTCTCGACCAATTTCAAATTGTGGCTTGACCAATAAGACTGCTTGAGCTCCCCTCTTGGCTAAAGACAAAACAGGAGGCAGTGCAAGTTTCAGAGAAATAAAACTAACATCCGATACTATGAGATCAATTTCTCTTCCACCTAAATGTTGTTGTTTCAAATCTCGAACATTCAAGCCTTCTAGTAAAGTTATCGCACTGTTGCCAGATAAGCGCGCATCAAGTTGATTATGACCAACATCAATAGCAATAACATGAGCAGCTCCACGCTCTAAGAGAACTTGCGTAAAACCACCTGTCGACGCACCAATATCAATGGCAGTTACTTTATCCGTTACAATTGGAAATGCATCAAGTGCACTCATCAATTTTAACGCCGCACGTGAAACATAATTCTGTGCTGGATCACACACTATAATTTCTGCTTCATCAGAAATAATTTGTCCAGCTTTAAAAATGATTTTACCATCCACCTTAACAGTTTGACGTAAGATTGCATCACGTGCTCGTGAACGCGTAGTAAAAAAATTTTTTTCGACTAAAAGAACATCGAGCCTTTTCCTAACAAACATCTCATACTCGAACTTTCTACACTGTCTGAATTTCACGTCCCAAAGCAGTAAAGACAGTATTGACAATACCAACAGCATCAAACCCGATACGTGAAAGAACTTTCTTTGGTGAACCGTGGTTTAAATATTCATCAGGAAGCTTTAATGTACGAACCTTCAAACCATGTTCTAAAAGCCCTTCTTGCGCAAAAAATTGTAATAAATGCGCTCCAAATCCACCCATTGCTCCTTCTTCAATTGTTACTAATACTTCATGCTCACGTGCTAAGCGACGCATCAAATCCCTATCTAAAGGCTTTGCAAACCGTGCATCAGCAACAGTTGTAGACAATCCCTCCATTTCCAACTTGTCCGCTGCTATAAGCACTTCAGATAACTGCGCTCCAAAACAAACCAGCGCTATCCTGCTTCCTTCACGCAAAACGCGCCCTTTTCCAATTTCAAGCAATTCACCTCGCTGCGGCAAGTTCATACCAACACCTTCACCACGTGGATAGCGAAAAGAAATAGGTCCTTGATCATAGGCTGCTGCCGTGCGCACCATGTGCATCAGTTCAACTTCATCCGAGGGAGCCATCACCACAAATTCAGGAAGAGCTGTTAGAAAAACAATGTCAAAACTTCCAGCATGCGTCGCACCATCTGCACCAACAAAACCTGCTCGATCAATCGCAAAACGCACGGGTAATTTTTGGATAGATACATCATGAACAATCTGATCATAAGCACGCTGTAAAAAAGTAGAATAAATTGCAACAAAAGGCTTATACCCCTCACAGGCAATACCCGCAGCAAAAGTTACAGCATGTTGCTCAGCAATACCAACATCAAACATCCTGTTAGGAAATTGTTTAGCAAATATATCAAGCCCTGTTCCTGTTGGCATTGCCGCCGTTATGCTAACAATCCTCTCATCATGTGTAGCCTCTTCTATCAAAGCTTTAGAAAATACTTTGGTATAAGGAAGCACTTTACTTTGTGCTTTAACCTGTTTTCCCGTCACAACATCAAAACAATTAACACCGTGATATTTATCAGACGATGCCTCCGCAGGCGCATATCCTTTCCCCTTATGGGTCACCACATGCACTAAAACAGGCCCATTAGGATATTCACGAACATTTTTCAAAACAGGCAATAAATGATTCAAGTTATGACCGTCTATCGGTCCAACATAATAAAAACCAAGCTCATCAAATAAAGTTCCTCCAACCAAAAAAAACTTTGCAAACTCCTCTGAACGATGTGCTTGATCCAAAAAAAATTTTGGCAATTTTTTGCTGAACATCTTTACCCGTTCACGCAAACTGCGATAAGAAGGATGAGAAACTAACCGAGCAAGATGAGCTCTCATAGCGCCAGTAGGAGGCGCAATAGACATATCATTATCATTTAAGATAACAATCAAACGTGCATCCAAAGCACCCGCATTATTCATCGCTTCGTAAGCCATACCAGCTGACATAGCGCCATCACCAATGACAGAAATAATATTCCGTCTTTCTTCTGTTTTTAAAGCACTAGCCACTGCCATACCAAGACCAGCTGAAATAGAAGTGGAAGAATGACCCGCTCCAAACGGATCATACACACTTTCTGAACGCTTTGTAAAACCTGATAAACCTCCCTCTTGACGCAATGTGCGAATTTTATCTCTGCGACCTGTTAAAATTTTATGCGGATAGGTTTGATGCCCTACATCCCAGATAATTCTATCTTCAGGCGTGTTAAAGACATAATGCAATGCAATTGTTAATTCAACAACGCCAAGCCCTGCACCAAGATGTCCACCCGTCACAGAAACAGCATCAATTGTCTCAGCCCGCAACTCATCAGCTAACTGTACTAAATCAGCTTCTGGCAATGCCCGCAAATCTTGTGGCAAACGAATACGATCAAGTAATGGCGTTAATATCTGAGACAAAGAAAGCTCCTTATACTACATTATCACTCGAGCAAGACAACAACACATGTCTTTTACTCTTTCATTCATAGTGTAATGCATTTCTATTGGAATACTTCATCTCTATGAGATTATCTACAAATTTTCTTATTTTTAACGCATTTCGTAAAAAAGAAATTAATAATAATTCTCTTCCTATAAACGAGGCTATTTTATCTCTAATTTTGCAATAAATATCCAAAAATTATTTGACATTACTCAGAATCAAGTAGCTCTACCCCTTCTGGAGAACCTTTCTCTGAAAGTTGAATTTTCTCAACTTTAGCTTCAGCTGCTTTCAAAAGTTTATCACAATGCTTTTTAAGAGCTTCACCACGCTCATAGATATCAATTGACTGCTCTAAAGGAACATCCCCGCGTTCCAAATTTTCAACAATCACTTCAAGCTGCTTAAGCGCTTCCTCAAAACTTAATGTTGTAATATCCTCTTTTTTTATCTCTTGCTGCATGTGATCCTCACAAAATATCTGTTTTGGATATACGAATTCCAAAACCTTCTAAACCTACATAATGACGTTCTTTAGAAGCATAAACAATAACAGAACGAATTCCTAAATGTTTTAAAATTTGTGATCCTAAACCAATTTGGCGCCACTCTTCTTCCCGTTCAATCGCTTGCACATGGCTTTCTAACCCCTTGCTTGCCATTTCTTGAGCACCAATAGCTGATTGAACACCAACAGACCCTTCACGTAAATAAACAAACACACCGCGCTTCTCTTTTTCCATTATACGCTGCATGGCAGCTACAATATTTGATGATTGACCAAAAACATCATTCATAATATTTTCACGATGTAGACGTACAGGAATATCCTCACCATCACGGATATCACCAAAAACAATTGCCACATGCTGGACTGCTTCCCAAGGAAGTTGATAACTTTGAACAACAGCTGGCCCTACTAATGTTTCAATTTGCATTTCTCCTACATGCTTAATCAACATTTCCTTACGCTGACGATAAGCAATCAGATCTGCAACCGTTATCATATGCAACCGATTATCCTGTGCAAACTTTGTTACTTCATCCCCATGTTTAACGCTACCATCATCATTGACCAATTCGCCAATAACACCAACAGGTGGCAAACCAGCTAATTTACATAAATCAACAGCTGCCTCAGTATGACCTGAACGCATGAGAACACCCCCTTCATGCGCAATCAAAGGGAAAATATGCCCTGGACGAATAAAATCGCCCGCACAAGCATTTGAATTAGCAAGATTACGAACTGCCAATGTACGGTCGTGCGCTGAAATCCCCGTCGTTATTCCATGTTTAAAATCAACAGTAACAGTAAATTGCGTGCGATGAGCCGAATTATTATCTGGCACCATAGGAGTAAGATTAAACCGTTGCGCTTCTTCTTTTGGCATAGGAGCACAAACAATACCTGTTGTATGGCGAATGATAAATGCCATTTTTTCTTCTGTACAATGGACAGCAGCAACGATCAAATCACCTTCATTTTCACGCTCATGATCATCTGTCACTACAACAATTTCACCACGCTCAAAAGCCTGAATAGCAGAAACAACTTTTTTTTGATCATACGCCATTATTTACCTTTCGAATCAACCAACCTGTCCGCGATGTCTTAGGTAATGATCAGCAATAGCACAAGCAACCATCGCTTCACCAACAGGAACAGCACGAATCCCAATACATGGATCATGGCGTCCCTCCGTTATAACGTTTATATCATTGCCATCAACATCAATTGAACGACGAGGCGTTAAAATTGATGACGTAGGCTTCACCGCGAAACGCGCAACAATTGGTTGTCCGCTCGATATTCCACCTAAAATACCGCCAGCATGATTAGACAAAAAAAGCGGTTTTTCATCACTTCCCATCCGCATTTCATCTGCATTTTCTTCTCCCGTCAGATGAGCTGCTGCAAAACCATCACCAATTTCAACGCCTTTAACAGCATTAATGGACATTAATAATGATGCAATATCCTGATCAAGTTTCGCATAAATAGGCGCCCCTAACCCCGCTGGAACATTTTCTGCAACAACCTCAACCAGAGCACCAACGGATGAACCATCTTTACGTAATTTATTGATATAATCGCTAAAAACCTGCACCATCTCTGCATCAGGCGTAAAAAAAGGATTGTTATCAACCTCTAACCAATCCCAACGGTCGCGATTAATATTATGAGAACCAATTGCTATCACTGCACCTCGTACAACCAAATTAGGAACAATTTTACGCGCAAGAGCACCTGCCGCAACACGCGCTGCTGTTTCCCGTGCTGAAGCACGTCCTCCACCTCGAAAATCACGAATGCCATATTTAACATCATAAGTATAATCTGCATGGCTCGGACGATACTGATGGGCAATTGAACCATAATCTTTAGAGCGCTGATCCATGTTTCGAATAAACAAAGAAATTGGCGTACCGGTCGTCACCAATGTTGCTCCATCGTCTTGAACAATAACCCCTGAAAGCACCTCTATTTGATCCAACTCTCGGCGCTGCGTTGTATATTTAGATTGTCCTGGTCTACGTTTATCAAGATAAGATTGAATATCTGAAAGAGTAAAAACGATCCCTGGGGGACAACCATCGATAACACAGCCAAGAGCAACACCATGACTTTCACCCCATGTCGTGACACGAAACAAATGACCAAATGTATTATGCGACATGAAAAATGATCCGATTCTTCGTCAAATATGCAACTACAACACATGGCTAAGCTGTGCACAATACAGCCCTCACCCTCCAACACCATCATTTATTTTCAATTTAGTCAAATTACCGCTATTAAACTGCGATTTATAAACCAAATATTATTCTTTAACGACAGAAATATCTGGTGCATCAACAGCTTTCATACCTATGACGTTATAACCTGAATCTACATGGTGCACTTCACCTGTAACAGAACGAGATAAATCTGAAAGAAAGTAAAGAGCAGAATCACCAACTTCTTCAATTGTCACCGTACGACGTAGAGGAGCGTTATATTCATTCCATTTTAAAATATAACGAAAATCACCAATACCAGAGGCAGCCAATGTTTTAATTGGCCCCGCAGATATCGCATTAACACGAATGTTTTTAGGCCCCAAATCTACTGCTAAATATTTCACGCTTGTTTCAAGAGCCGCTTTAGCAACGCCCATCATATTATAATTCGGGACAACTTTTTCTGCACCATAATAACTCAATGTTAAAATCGAGCCGCCATCCGACATTAATTTTTCTGCACGCTGGGTAAGAGCTGTTAAGGAATAAACAGAAATATTCATTGTCATCATAAAATTTGATTCGCTAACATCAACATAACGACCGCTCAATTCATCTTTATCAGAAAAACCAATAGCATGAACTAAAAAATCTAACTTGCCCCATTCTTTCTCTATTTTTCTAAAGACCGCATCAATAGACGCACTATCAGAAACATCACAATGACCGCAAACAAATCCTTTTACTTCTTCAGCTAAAGGCTCAACACGCTTTTTCATTGCCTCACCTTGGTAGGTAAAAGCAAGCTCTGCCCCTGCTGCACTAGCCGCCTTGGCTATTCCCCAAGCGATAGAACGATTATTGGATAATCCTAAAATTAGACCACGCTTGCCATATAATAAATCATTACCATTAGCCATCAGCACTGCCCCATTACTATTTGAAATCAATATTATCCACCTGCCTATGACATAGGTCAACATTTTCTTCAAGCAATTGGTTTCAAATCAAATAAAAACTATGCTTTTGTATACTTCAACCGTATAATTTAAAAGTTAACCTTTCTGCGTTTGCAAAAATTGCTCTAACGCAGCATCTCCACCTTCTGGCAACATGACACGAACATGCACATAAAGATCATCTCTTGTACCATTTTTTAAACTAAGCCCTTTTCCTTTCAACCGTAAAATACGATCAGAACTTGACCATGCCGGAATAGTTAAAACTACACGCCCCTCCAAAGTTTCAATTTCCTCTTTCGTTCCCAGAACAGCGTGTTTGAGAGAAACTGGCAAATCAAGATGGAGCGCTCTTCCTTCGACCCGCAAGCGAGAATGTTTCTGAATGTGAATGGTTATCAACGCATCTCCTGCTTTCCCATAAGCAACTTCTTCTCCTTGACCTTTTAGGCGAATGGTTTGCCCATCCTCAACATAGTCTGGAAGCTTAATCATTAACCTTTTTCCATTAGAAAAAACAGCTTCTACCTTTTCTGCTCCAACCATTTGCTCCAATGTTACCGTAAGATTAGCACGAACATGCGCTCCTTGTTGAGGTCGATTATTATGTTGTGCAGACTTTGAAAAACTTCCTCCTCTTCCAAATAAATCGCGAAAAATATCGTTTGCATCAAAACCTGCACCACCTGAAGAACCAAAATCAAATCCCTTTGCGCCTCCTGCAAAGGGATTGTATCTGTTTCTAAAATTTCCATCAGTGCCATAAGCTTGGTGAGTTGGCCTTCCCTCCATATCAATTTCACCACGATCAAATTGTGCTCTTTTGTCTTTATCACCTATAATTTCATAAGCCTGATTAATCTCAGAAAACCTTTCCTTAGCCTTTACATCACCCATATTGTGATCTGGGTGATATTTCTTTGCTAATTTTCTGAACGCAGATTTAATCTCTTGCGATTTCGCGGTGCGCTCCACACCCAAAACCGTGTAGGGATCACGCATATTGCCCTCTTTTCAATCTTTTTGTTTTCAAAATATCAACTGATACGTTATTCAATATCCCTCACAGGTTCATCAGTCATTCTATAGAATAATTTTCTTTCTCTTTATATGTCTATAAAAGAACTAAAATACCAGATAAAATAGATACTTTGATATTTAATTATATTATATCGCGCGCTATGCTAAAAATAAAAATACTTAAAACACTATAAAAACATATGATTAAATTGCCTTCTTGAAATAAAGGAAGGATCAGCACTTCACTTCTTAATAACAAAGTAAATCAGAGAATGTTTCATTCGCACTCGCTGACATTCGGAGATATTATGAATAACACAGCACAAATAGACGATGATTTTATGCAAACACAAAATCCTTTCACACTTTTCGCAAATTGGTTTGAAAAGGCAACCATAAGCGAAATAAATGATCCTAATGCTATGGCATTAGCAACAGTTGATGAAACTGGCTTCCCTAATGTTCGTATAGTTCTTCTTAAAAACTTCAGTTCTAAAGGTTTCATTTTTTATACTAACTATGAAAGTTGCAAGGGACAAGAAATTTTAAAATCAATGAAAGCATCCTTAGGATTTCATTGGAAATCGCTTCGCCGTCAAGTTAGAATCAGAGGAGTTGTCGAAAAAGTTAGTACTCAAGAAGCAGATATGTATTTCCAATCACGACCACATGGCAGTCAAATTGGGGCATGGGCATCCAAACAATCTCAACCATTGGAAAGCCGTTTTGTTCTTGAAAAGGCAATTGCTAAATATACTGCCCGTTATGCAGTAGGTAATATCCCGCGCCCACCTTATTGGTCTGGTTTTTGTGTTCAACCACTTTCTATTGAATTTTGGTGTGATCGTCCATTTCGCTTACATGATCGCGTGCTTTTTACACGCGACTCTATTGAACATGTTGATTGGCAAACGCAAAGGCTTTACCCTTAACCTTAAAATGTAAAGCCTTTTTCTTCATAATAATCAAATAACTGCTTGCACAAATTAAAGTTAACTCATTTTTATTATAAATCGGAAAAATGAACCCTCTATACAAAAATTAACTGACAACAATCTGTTAATTATTGCCCCGCTTAGAATAAAAATTACTTACCATACCATCACGAAATTATTTGAGTAATAATATGTATTGAGCAGAAACCTGAGAAATGAGTCGCAGTATGTAAAAAATAGGACACGCCCTGCAGTTTTTATCCTTTTAAAATAAATAAAGCTCAACAAGAAAGCAGTTTTGTATAAAAGAAACCTAAAATTAAAATACAAAATTTTAACCCTAAATTGCAAAAAGCTCTTTCTGCTCTAAAACCGTGTAATACATAATTCTGTTTTATCATTTATTAGACTGTAGAATGAAGTGCTGTCCATATACCACCGCACACCAAGCCAGCAAAAATCAGAAATCCAACAAACGAATTAGATTTGAAAAGCTTTAGGCATTGTGAATTATCATCTATATCAATGACTTTAATTTGTATAAACATGTGAATGCTTGCAACAAAAAGTCCTAAAAAACTTAAGATAGGAACTTGCGCCAAATAAAATGCTAAACTGACGAGAATCACAAACCCGCTATATAAAAACACCAATGCACGCTTAGTGCCTTTACCAAAGAGGAGTGCCGTAGAACGTACTCCAACAGTAGCATCATCTTCCTTATCTTGATGTGCATAAATTGTATCGTACCCAATCGTCCACAAAATGGATCCCATATAAAGTAAGATTGGTGCCCAACTTAAACTTCCATACACAGCCGCCCATCCCATTAATGCTCCCCAATTAAATGCAATCCCTAAAAAGAATTGTGGCCAATATGTCACGCGTTTCATAAAAGGATAAATTGCAACCGCTATCAACGATGAGATTCCTAAGAAAAAACTAAATATATTAAATTGCGATAAAACGCCTAAACCAACCAAACATTGCACCAATATAAAAATTTTTGCCTGAAACCGACTCACATGACCTGTTGGCAATGGACGAGAACGTGTCCGCTCTACCTGAGAATCAATTTTATGGTCAATAAGATCATTCCAAGTACACCCAGCACCTCTCATAGCTATAGAACCCAGAAAAAAAAGAAAGAGGTACCATAACCAATTAATCAGCGTTGATAAAAAAGGAAAACGAAGCATTTCATAAGAAAAAAGAGCCATAGTTGTTGACCAAAAACAAGGCCACATCAGCAACTGCCACCCTATAGGTCGATCCCAACGCGCCAATTGAGCATAAAACCACAAAGAGCAAGGAAGAAAATTATAGACCCATTGTTTAGAGGATGCATCCATAACCCGTCCCTGATTCTCACAGGATTGAATATGTGCAATATTTTTACTTTTTTTCATCAAATGGTTTCACCTTTGGTCTTGCGATAGAGACATTTCATTCTTATGACAAGAAAACTGATTCAATTATCTTCTTCTACGATAGGAGCAAACAATGAACATTCTTCTTATTGGCTCAGGTGGACGAGAACATGCTTTAGCATGGAAAATAGCAGCATCACCACTACTCACGAAATTATATTGTGCTCCTGGAAATCCTGCAACAGTGGAATTTGGAGAAAATATTAATTTGAACATTGATAACCATTCTCTCGTCATTGACTTTTGTAAAACACATTCTATTGACCTCGTCATCATTGGACCCGAAGCACCATTGGTTGCAGGGCTAACAGACTCCCTTAATAGTGCTAATATTCATGTATTGGGCCCCACAAAAAAAGCTGCTCAACTAGAGGGTTCAAAAGCTTTTACAAAAGCTTTATGCAGTAAGAATAACATTCCTACAGGAACTTACCAATGCTTTAATGATGCTTTAAAAGCCAAAGCCTACATTCGTCAACAAGGTGTTCCCATTGTCATTAAAGCCGATGGTTTAGCTGCAGGCAAGGGTGTTGTTGTTGCAATGACAATGGAAGAAGCATATAATGCCGTTGATGTACGCTTCAAAAACGCATTAAGCAATGCAGAAGAACAAATTGTTGTAGAATCCTTTCTTGATGGAGAAGAAGCAAGCTTCTTTTGTCTTTGTGATGGTAAAATCGCTATTCCTTTTGGATCTGCACAAGACCATAAGCGTGTTGGTGATGGTGATACTGGAGCTAACACAGGCGGCATGGGGGCTTATTCACCAGCACCCATTATGACCAAAGAAATGGTAAATCGCACCCTCAAAGAAATTGTTGAACCCGCTTTACGTGGCATGGATGAAATAGGAGCTCCTTTTAAAGGCATTCTCTTCGTCGGGTTGATGATAACTCAGAAAGGGCCTGAATTAATTGAGTTTAATGTACGCTTCGGTGATCCCGAGTGTCAGGTTTTGATGATGCGCCTAAAAGATGATATTCTTCCACTTTTTCTTGCTGCAGCCCAAGGAAATCTTGAAAAGAAACCTCCACAATGGTCTGAAAAAACTGCTTTAACCGTCGTCATGGCTGCAAAAGGCTATCCAGATTCTCCGCAAAAAGGCACCGTTATCCGCAATATTGATAAGGCGAGTGCTCTCTCTGATGTGAAAATTTTTCACGCTGGTACAGCATTCCACAACGGAGAATTAATTGCTAATGGTGGACGTGTTTTAAATATAACAGCAACAGGAGAAACTGTTACACATGCACAAAAACGCGCCTATGAAGCTGTCGACTGTATCGATTGGCCAGAAGGTTTTGCCCGACGCGATATTGGATGGCGAGCCATTGCGCGAGAAAATTCAATTTCCTGAACTTTTTTCATGATTTTATAATTCCACATGACTGCATGATGTGTCAATCTGCTAGCCATTTTGTGTTTCTTACGGCTTTGGGAGAAATATTGAATTTTCTTAAAAAAATAAAATAAAAAAGCAAATTCCATAAATATGAAACTGCAAAGTTCTATTATGTGATCGTCTATTGCTTTATTTGTCCACGATTCACTTGCTTATCACTTATTGCAAAGCACTTTTTGCTGACTAAATTTAAAGACAAACGTCATGATTATCATTGCCCTCGCACACATAATGAGTAATTAATGAGTAATGAGCTGCAATTTTTTCATTTATACCGAATAAAATTTTAATCACAATCAATAAAAAGATGCAAAAAAATTAATACAATTATATTGCTATATCACAATCTGATTGGCGATCACTAAGCGCAAGCCTAAAGAATTATCATGACGAAGCAAAAAGCGCTTTTGTTTAGAATGCGGTATCGTACAAAAAAATTGACGTAAATCAGAACGATCTTTGACAACCATGACACTATTATCTTCATTAATCATAAGCATAGGGAGACCATAAGTATCTGCCCATAACCGCCAATCTAGAAGAACACTATTCAAATTTCTAGAAACTAAAAGTCGAATGCAAGCTTCTTCATCTACATGAAGCAGCTCCAATGCAACTGCTCTTTCTCCTGAAGGAGTTTGCACTGCACGCGCAGCAATCCCTTTGAAATGATAAGCTGGCACTAAATGCGATAAACTTGAAGGAATATCTGTTTTAAAAAAAACACCATACTCATTTAATGAGCAAATTATTTGATTTCCTGTTTTTGATGAAAAATATGTTATCGTTTGTGGCAAATGACACGGATCTAACCGAAAATCAAGCCCCGCCTTTTCCTGATTAAAGCATTGATTAGCCATATACAGTATCCCAATTTGATCTTAACAACATAATACCTTTTAACAGCTTTTTTCCATTGGATTATTAAAAGATTGCGTAAAAAACAACTGGTTTATTTTTTGGTTATTGAAACCTAAACAAAAACACATGACAAAATTGACTGTTCTTAAATTATAATATTTTTTTAGGATTCATAATCCCTAAAGGGTCAAGCATTTTCTTAATCCCCTGCATAATATCCAACGCAACAGGTGATTTGAAAGTGCGTAACTCTTCACGCTTAAGTTGACCAATTCCATGCTCCGCAGAAAATGTACCCTGATAGCACATCACTAAATCATGAATGCGACGATTCATTTGTGACCATAATTGTAAAAACTCCGCAGTATCACCTCCAATGGGCTGTGTAACGTTGTAATGTAAATTTCCATCACCCATGTGACCAAAACAAACTACCCGCGCATTTGGAGCAATATCTTCAACAATAAGAGCTGCCTCAGCAATAAAGTCAGGAATACAAGCAATAGGCACTGCAATGTCGTGCTTAATAGATCCCCCTGCTAATTTTTGTGCATATGACATACTTTCACGCAATTTCCAAAAAAAATCTTGCTGCCTTAACGATTGCGCAACAACCGCATCCTCTATTACAGCACACTGTAAAGATTCTTCCAAAATAGCACTTAGCACTGATAATGCCTCATTATCATCTTGCAATGACGAAATATTAATCAATACATACCATTCATGCTCATGTTCAAAAGGAGACCTCTCACACGTGTTATAGCTTAGAGCCATTTGCAAGCTGAGTTTTCCCATAAGCTCAAAACCAGTTAACATCCCTCCCCCACGGCATTGAGCAAGAGATAAAAACTCAAGAGCCTTCACTGGAGTTTGCAAACCCACAAAGGCAACGGCTTTCCCTTTGATTTTTGGAAAAATTTTTAAAACTGCTGCAGTTATAATGCCTAGAGTACCCTCCGCACCAATAAAAAGATTTTTCAAATCATAACCACTGTTATCTTTCTTTACAAAACGCAAATCATCTAAAATACGACCATCTGGCAAAACGACTTCTAAACCAAGACAAAGCTCACGCATATTGCCATAAGCTAACACAGCTGTCCCTCCAGCGTTAGATGAAAGATTCCCCCCTATCTGACAAGAACCTTCTGATCCTAACGAGAGAGGAAAAAAACGACCCAATTCATTCACTTTTTCTTGTAGAGTCTGTAAAATAACACCGGCTTCTACCACAGCAAAGTTGCCCTCAAGATTAACAGATCTAATCTTATTCAATCGTTCCATGGATAAAATAACGTCGCATCCATCTTCATTTGGCTGTTGCCCCCCCACGAGACCTGTATTTCCACCTTGAGGCACAATTGGAGTGCGTGTTTGGCTAGCCAATTGCATAATTGATGATATTTCCACTGTGGAAGATGGACGTAAGAGCAACGGTGTTTTTCCATGAAAAAGTCCTCGCTCTTCAAGCAAATATGGTGCAATTAATGCTTGATCTGTTATAGCGTGTGCAGCACCAACAATTTCTCTAAATTTTTCAATCAAACTTTGCTCCATCTTCATTTTTCCCTTGGAGCCGCAGCACGTATTAAACGATCATTAATAGCCTCTCCCAATCCGTATGATGGAATAGGTTCTACTGCAATACATTTCAGATTGAATGAATCCAACTGCTTCATATATTGAAATAGATGAGAGGCAGCTTCTTCCAATTTTCCACTTTCACTAAGATTTAAAACAGAAACGGCATTTTCAACACCCATAATACGTCTGGGACCAAATGCTAAAAGCGCTTCACCACGCTCTACCTTTTGTGCATTCAAACGAACTGCAGTATTGGGTGCATAATGCGACTTTAACATACCTGGTGCCTCAATTGCTACCTGTTGATCCATCCGTTTCAGTGATTTTCCTGCTACTTCTTCAATTGCTTCAGCTGTGAGCCCTCCAGGACGCAAGAGATAAATATTGTCATTACAAACTTTAATAATTGTTGATTCAAGCCCTATTTTAGAAGCTCCTCCATCAATAATTAAAGGAATAGAAATTCCTAAAGATGCTAAAACAGCTTCAGCTGAAGTCGGACTAAGGCATCCTGATTGATTTGCACTAGGCGCAGCTAGAGGACGACCAAAGCATTCTACAATTTTCGCAAAACTGCTATCTGGAAAACGAACAGCCAATGTATTAAGACCAGCAGTGGTTAGAGGATGGATATTATGATGTATCTTTAAAGGTAAGACTAATGTTAAAGGACCTGGCCAAAACGCTTCCATTAACCGACGTGAAAGAAAATCAATTTCAACGTAGTATTCCGCCATAACAATGCTGCTTACATGCGCAATAAGAGGATTAAATTTTGGTCTCTTTTTCGTTAAAAAAATAGAAGCTATTGCTTTACCATTTGTCGCATCGCCAGCCAATCCGTAAACGGTTTCTGTCGGCAGTGCCACTAACTTTCCTTGTTTAAGAAGTGCAACTGCCTCCTTTATTGAAGCACTATTGATAGGCAGAATCGTCATAATATATCATCCCTGTAGCGCTCTTTGAGTGGTGCAAAACTATAACGGTGTAATCCCATAACTGGTCCATATTTATCAAGAGCTGTACGATGTGCTAGCGTTGCATAACCTACATGTTTCTCTAAACCATACTCTTTATAAACTTGCCCAGCGCACTCCATCATCCGATCACGCGTTACTTTAGCAATAATGGATGCTGCTGCAATTGAAACTGAACGCTGATCGCCCTTAATCAAACTCATTGCTGGACAGGATAGCTGGAAGGGAATGTCACGTCCATCAATCAATGCGTAGTGAGCTGGCACTGCTAATCCTCTAATACAGCGACACATTGCTTCTAAAGTTGCTTTTCTAATATTAGACTGGTCGATCGTACAAGCACAAAGACTAGCAACCGAAACGGCTAATGCACTTTGCAAAATCTCATAATAAAGCTTATTGCGTCGTTTGGCAGAAAGTTTTTTTGAATCATTTAACCCTTCTGGGATATGGTCTTTATCCAAAATAACTGCCGCTGTTACTACGGGTCCTGCAAGAGGACCACGTCCAACTTCATCAACACCAGCTATATGAAAGAACCCCTGTTCCTGCAAATCCAATTCGCACGAAAAGTTTGGCTTAAGCGGTAAATTAAACATGCTTGATACATTATCGATGTGATGAGACATATATTTTTTATCTATTTTTGCACCACTGTCTATTTTCTGCAATCCCTACAGAAAAAATAACTCATCCAACAAACCATTACGCTCCCCTATGCAAACACAAAGAGAAAAAATTCAATACATGAAATTTAATAGACATCCAGTTTCTTTAACATTACTCATCATATCTTCTATATGTCATTACATAAGTCTGAAAAACAAAAATCATATAAATTACCAAACTGCTGTATACAGAGATTCATCATTGATTTAAGAAAAGTCCCTTAATTTATATTATCTACCGTCAAGTGTTCCTAAAGCAATAATAGGTTTAACAAACCAGTTTGGATGCATTGATTTGATAAAAAGCGCTGCCTGCTGCGCTGCGTGCTTATCTTTAAAAATACCAAAACAAGTCGCACCACTCCCAGACATACGAGAAAAAAGAGAGCCACTCTTATCTAATGTATATAAAACTTCAGATAATCGAGGTGCAATTTTTAATGCAGGCACAAAAAGATCATTACGCGTTTCTTGTAAAACTTCAACCAATGAATAAACCGTCTTTAAAGCCAGTGGATCAATTTTTAAGGGAGCATGATTACGCTCTTCCAAGATATTAAAAACAGCTTTCGTTGCAATGCGTTGTCCATGATTAACCAATACCATTGCAAGAGAACAAGCCTCTTGTAGCCGTGTTACATTTTGCCCAATTCCTTTCACAAAAAGCGGCTGTCGATATTCTAATGCAAAAAGGCACATCGGCACATCAGCACCAAGCACTAAACTCATTTCCGCTAATTCTTCACAAGAACAATCAAGACTCCATTGCTGGCGTAATATGCTTAAAACACCAGCAGCATTGCCTGAACCTCCACCAACCCCCGAAGCAACTGGCAACATTTTAACAAGTCGAAAAAAAGCAGGTTTAGCACGTTTAGGGAATGTCTTACACATAAAATCATGTGCGCGAACAACTAAGTTATTTGTATCTGAAACAAGCCCGTCAGCAAAAGAGCCTGCCAGAACAAAGCGGTTACTCTCACAAGGTGTGTAGCCCAAACAGTCACCGTTTAAACTAAAATAAACCAGACTCTCTATTAAATGATAACCATCAGCGCGTTGACCCACAACATGTAAAGCTAAATTCAACTTAATGGGTGTAAATATATAAGAACACCCTTTAAACGAAGCTTCTACATTTGATATCATTTAACGTAACATTCACCAGTGCAAGAATCTTTTACCAATATGTCTCTTATATGTACATGGGAGTAAGCTTTTGCACAAACAAACATGCTGCGATACTTTCCGCAATTGCTTTCTAAATAAACAGCAAGTGTAGAAAATTATCCATGCAAATCAAATTCGATACAATCATTCCCATCATTTCAGATCTTTACCCTTCTATCGTTGTTTTTAAGTAAAATTATCAACTAAATTCAGCATCATATATCGAATTATCTCAACTTTACTACAAACCATAACGCTGCCAAAGCACCCGCTCTTGTGCTACCATTAATGCACTATCAACCGCTGTATGAACCGCATCAGCAGTAACCCCTGAAGGAACCTTAGATCCTAAAAAACTCTTTGGAGGAATAATCAATCGAAGTTTCGTATCATGTCCAAACCGCTCTTTAATAACAGAACGCACATCATTTAATCCATCAATCAGACCAAGTTCAACGCTTTTCTTTCCACTCCAAAACATTCCTGTAAAAATATCTGGATCATTTGATAGCTTTTCTGCACGTCGCTCCTTAACCAAATCGATAAAAATTTGGTGAATTTCAAGCTGTAGAGATTTCAAATGCTCAATCCCCATCTTCTTTTCTGGCTGAAATGGATCTAATACAACTTTATTTTTTCCTGCTGTATATACACGACGTTCTACGCCAATTTTTTTCAAAAGCTCAGGAAAACCAAAGGAAGCTGAAACAACTCCAATAGAACCAACAATTGAAGAAGGATCAGCAAAAATTTCATCCCCAGCACAAGCAATCATATAACCACCTGATGCGGCTATATCTTCAATAAACACGAGAACCCGTTTATCTTTTTCCTCTGCTAGATCACGGATACGCTTGAAAATAAGACGTGACTGTACAGGTGATCCACCAGGAGAATTAACAATAATAGCAACAGCTGGTGCTTTTTTGTAAGCAAAAGCCTTATCTAAAAGATTCGCACACCTGCTTAACGAAAGCGTACGATTTACCATTGAAGTTGAATTCATAATCGCCCCATGAAGGCGCACTACAGGAATTTCAAGTTTACTAGAATAAAAGCAATGTGGAATAAGATTTTTGATAGCATCAATCAAAACAAAATTTCCTTATAATTAGATAAGACCAAATAGGCAAGGACACAAAAAAGGAAGAGCATAACTGTACACAAAAGTGCCAATAAAAGTAAAAATCACAAATCCAAGTCCAAATCCATCCAAAATTAAAATCTCCTTAAAAAAATGAAAGATTTTTATCTAAGTTTAAATCATAAATTGGAAAACGTAAAATATCATTAAAAAAGTTCCCACAAACTTGTACGTCCATTATTAATTGCGTCAACTCTTGGTGAAAAAGCGTGACCATCACCCTCATCATGTATAACCAGCGGCGGCAACATAGATAAAGCTGCACGGCTTCCTCGTTTTGCATAAAACAAAACCCGAATTGCGGCTGTTACAACGCGCGCATGAATAGGAATTATGCAAATATTACCAAAGCGCCCCTCCAAAGCACGCAATATATCAGTCAGTGACTGCGGTCGCGCAATTAACCCAAGATATCCACTTGGTTTAACAATTGCAGCTGCACTTCGAAACCAATTATCAAACATCGCTTCAGGCATAACATGTGCCTCAAGCCTCTGCTCATCAGGAGTTTTACGATCCTCAGGATTATTAAAAGGCGGATTCATAATTGCAAAATCAAAACTATTATCTGCTAAACCTGCCTCTAAACGAGCCTTCCCTCTATATGTCACATCTGCTTTCAATAAGCAAATTCGGTCAGCAAATTTCTCATTTTGTTTAAGCATAAGCGTTTTTTGAGCGTAAGATGCCATAAAAGCTGACCGCTCAACTAATGTAACATGAGCCTCCAAACAGCGTGAAGCTACTGCCAATCCTGCAGCACCAGCACCAGCACCTAAATCAACAACCTTACCTTTAAAATTATTGGGAACCAAACCAGCTAATAACATAGCATCCATACCAGAACGGTGACCACGCGAACGTGGCTGGACTAAATAAAACTTTCCACGATGAAATCCATCTATTGTTTCATCACTATGATTTGTTGTTTTATTCATTTAAAATCCCAGTATTCATATTCATAATTTGTATTTCTATCTGTCAACCAATTATCCAAAAGAAACTATTTTAAGTTTTTCATAATTTCATAAAGGCAACATTACCTAAAGTACAAAAAAAATATTCCTCACAAATATCATTTAAGGCTTACGCTTCAAAGTGATATCAAAGCTTGAGTCAAAGCAATCCCCTCTTTATGCTATGAATGAAAATAAAATTCGTATATGTTTGTTACAATCCTCTAGGAGTAAACACATTGAGTGCAGCCACAAAACAAAACCAAATAAACAACAATAATGCTTCTCTCCAATCCCTCATCAATCTTACCAAAGATGATATGGAACGCGTAAATCAATTCATCCTCTCTATGGCAAAATCAGATGTTGCAATGATTCCTGAAATTTCAAACCACCTTATTTCATCAGGTGGAAAGCGGTTGCGTCCAATGATCACATTAGCTTCTGCCCATATGTTTAATTATCACAATGATAGCCATATAAAACTCGCAACAGCAGTTGAGTTTATGCATACAGCAACCTTATTACATGATGATGTAATCGATGAAAGTAATTTACGACGCGGAAAATCTACTGCACGAATGATTTGGGGAAATCAAGCAAGCATACTTGTTGGTGATTTTTTATTGGGACAAGCTTTTAAAATGATGGTTGATGTTGGTTCCATAGAAGCACTCTCCGTCTTAGCCAACGCTGCAGCAATTATCGCTGAAGGAGAAGTCATGCAACTTTCTGCTACAAAAAATGTAGAAACTAGTACTGCAGATTACCTCAAAATCATCAATGCAAAAACGGCTGCACTTTTTTCAGCTGCCGCTGAAGTTGGACCAATTATTGCTGACTATGGACATAAAGAGCGTTTTGCATTGCGTGAATATGGAACATTTTTAGGGTTAGCTTTCCAATTAATTGACGATGCACTTGACTATGGTGGCGCTGCCAAACATCTTGGAAAAAATATAGGCGATGATTTCCGAGAAGGCAAAATTACTATGCCTGTTATCCTTGCCTATGCACGAGGCACTACCGAGGAAAAAACATTTTGGAAACAGGCTCTTGAAGACGGAAACAATAATGATGAAGCTTTCACATACGCACAACAGTTAATAGAAAAATATGACAGTCTTACAGATACAATAGAGCAAGCACGCATTTATGGAAAGCGTGCAACCAATTCTCTTGCTTCAATGAACGAAAGCCCCGCTTATAATGCTCTAATCGAAACTATTGAATTTTGTATTGCACGTGTAAATTGATTCTTGGTAGGAATCACAAAATTTTTCAATAAAGTTGCTGAATATGATTTATAAACCGTACAGTTGGTTGATTAAGAAGGATGATCTCTATGCGCAGCGTAAAAATATCCCGCTTTTTTATTCTCTTTACCGCGGGTACCATACTGATACCGTCCCCTCTATATAGTAAAATTGATACAGCTATCAGTACAAACTCATTTACAGGCGCTTATCTGGCTGGAAGGGTTGCAAACCATGAAAACAAAACAGATCTTGCCATCGATTATTTTAAACAAGCACTTGCTTATCAACCTGATAACATTGAAACACAAACAGAGATCTTAGAAGTAATGCTATCTGCTGGTACCTTTAAAGAAGCTGTTAAACAAGCCCAAAAACTGAAAAAACAAAATATTATAACTCCCTTTGTTACTTTGACATTGTCGATAGAAAACCTCATCAAAAAAGACTATAAAAATGCTGCACTTGTTTTACAATTAAAGGAACCTCCTACTATCAATAATCCCATACCTGAATTAATCGGCGCTTGGGCCACATTTGGATCTGGGCGTCAATCTCAAGCAATCGCTTATTTTGAAAAAGTCCAAAGACCAGCTTGGTATGATTTTTTTATATGTTATCACCTTGCACTCATGAGCGACTTAGCAGGACATACGCAAAAAGCAAAAAAATATTTCACTCAAGCGCTTAACAATCAACAAGGTCCTCTTATAGCTCCGAATACTTATGAACGCGTCATTATAGCCTATACCTCATTCCAATTGCGTCATAAAATGCATAACCAAGCTATTCAAACCCTCAAGCATGGCGAACAAATGTTGCCAAGCCGAGAAACACTCAAAAACATCCGAGAAAAAGTTGAAAAAGGTGCTATCTTAGAACAGCTCATTAAAACACCTCAACAAGGAGCAGGTGAAGTATTGTATAACTTTGGAACATCTCTCAACCACAAGAGCTCTGGACGAATTGCACGTATTTTTAAACAATTATCTTTAGCCTTGTATCCTCAAAATGACGCAGCACTCTTCCAATTAGCAAATACTTCTGCCAGACTGAACGATCTCAATCAAGCAACTAAACTTTACCGCGCTTTATCACCTAGTTCCTCTTATTATAAATCTGGACAGTTACGACTTGCACTTATTCTTGCAAACAATAACAATTACAATGAATCTATCAAATTACTCACCTCATTAAAGAAAAAATTCCCTAATGATCGTCATATTTTAATAATGTTAGCCGCTATTTATATGCAGGAACATAAATTTGCCGAAGCTGTCAAAGTTATGGATGGTGCCATTGCACGGATAAAAAATTTTCAAAAAGACGATTGGAAACTTTTTTATCAGCGTGGTATTGCATTCGAACGTTTACAGCAATGGCCAAAAGCCGAAGTTGACTTGCGAAAAGCGCTTGAATTTTTCCCTGATCAACCGCAAGTTCTTAATTACTTAGGCTATTCTCTCATTGACCGTAATCAAAAACTTGAGGAATCACTTCGTATGTTGCAAAAAGCTTCTACATTACAATCTCAAAATAGTCATATCTTAGATTCTTTAGGGTGGGCTTATTATAAGCTTAAGCAATATAACCAAGCTGTCCAAATATTGGAGACGGCTGTTAAGTTGCAACCTGAAGATCCAACATTGAATGATCACTTAGGTGATGCCTATTGGAAAGTTGGACGCAGGCGTGAAGCAATATTTCAGTGGAATCATGCGATAGATGGGGAACCAGAAAATTCCAAGGAAATTAAAGAAAAGTTGAAATTTGGCTTGCAATAAATAACGATGCTTGACCATAACCATATGAAACAATAGACAGTAATTAAGGTTGAAGTTCCTTGAGGCGCTGTCTATTGTGACAACATTAAAGAGTATAAAGCGTGAAATTGCCTGAATATCTTAATCCTATACGTTCTTTTCAGGGACTGATTTTAACTTTACAAAATTATTGGGCTCATTATGGGTGCGCAATTCTGCAACCTTATGACATGGAAATTGGAGCTGGAACTTTTCACCCAGCCACAACATTGCGCTCACTGGGACCACGCCCTTGGAAAGTAGCTTATGCCCAGCCTTCTCGGCGCCCAGCAGACGGCAGATATGGAAAAAATCCGAATCGTTTACAGCACTATTATCAATTCCAAGTACTCCTTAAACCTTCTCCCCACCACCTACAAGATCTTTATATAAAATCATTACAAGCCATTGGTCTTGATACAAAACTTCATGATATTCGCTTTGTTGAAGATGATTGGGAAAGTCCAACACTTGGAGCTTGGGGACTTGGATGGGAATGCTGGTGTGATGGAATGGAAATCTCTCAATTCACTTATTTTCAACAGGTTTGTGGCATTGAATGCGCTCCAGTTTCAGGAGAACTTACCTACGGGCTTGAGCGTTTAGCAATGTATATTCAGGGTGTTGATAACGTCTATGACCTTAACTTTAATGGTTTAGATGGAGAAAATAGAATAAGTTATGGAGATATTTTTTTACAAGCAGAGCAAGAATATTCATATTATAATTTCGAATTTGCTAATACCGAATTACTGCACCAACATTTTATCGATGCAGAATGCGAATGTATCGCACTCCTTGAGGCTGGAAAACCAAAGAAAAAAAATGACTCACATCTTTGTGTTTTTCCAGCTTATGACCAATGTATTAAAGCGAGCCATATCTTTAATCTTTTACAAGCACGTGGCGTTATTTCTGTAACCGAAAGACAAAGTTATATTCTTCGTGTTCGTGATCTTGCACGCCGCTGCGGAGAAGCTTTTTTACTCACTGAAGCTGGTAAAATACACACAAACGGAGAAGCCTAATGTCTGATCTCCTTCTTGAACTTTTCAGCGAAGAGATCCCTGCTCGCATGCAACGAAAAGCTGCTGCTGACCTCAAAAAATGTGTTGCGGATCAACTTGTCAATGCAGGCTTAACCTATAAAGCCGCTCGCGAATATTGGACACCCCGTCGGCTAACATTAGATGTACGGGATGTTTCTATACGTTCAAAAGATATCCATGAAGAACGTAAAGGTCCCAGTACAAAATCACCACAACATGTGATTGATGGCTTCCTACGCGCAACAGGACTGAGCGATATTTCTGAAGCACATATTGCACATGACAGTAAAAAAGGTGATTTTTATATCGCTAAAATCATTAAAAAAGGTCGAAGTGCAGAAGAAATTATTGCTGCTATTTTACCAGATATTATTCGTAATTTTCCATGGCCGAAATCTATGCGCTGGGGCAAAGATTCAGAAAAAAGTGGCGCACTGAAGTGGATTCGCTCTTTACAAAACATTCTTTGTATCTTCGGTCCAGAAATTGGTGAAACGCATGTTGTTCCATTTACGATTGGCTCTCTTAAAAGCAATAATCTCACTTATGGTCATCGTTTCTTAAGTGATGAAAAACCTATCCAAGTTCGCCGTTTTGATGACTATGTCACACAACTTGAAGCGCATAAAGTTATTTTGGATGCAGAAAGGCGAAAAAATATCATTTTGGCAGATGCTCAAAATCTTTGCTTTGCGAATGGCTTAGAACTTGTTCAAGATAGCGCTTTGCTGGAAGAAATCGCAGGACTTGTTGAGTGGCCTGTGGTACTTATGGGAAGTTTTGACAAATCTTTCCTTGATATTCCTGCAGAAATTATTCGCTTGACTATTCGAGCTAATCAAAAATGTTTTGTAACCCGTAAACAAGGTGAACAAAGTAAACTTTCTCATCATTTTATTCTTGTCTCTAATATTCTTGCAAATGATGAAGGAAAGGAAATTTCTAAGGGAAATAGCAAAGTTGTATGTGCCCGTCTTTCTGATGCGCTATATTTTTGGCAAACAGACCAGCATAATCTACCTGATATCAAGCAGTTAGAAGCCTCTGTTAAAAAGTTTGATCTTGATTTAAATAAGCCTCTCGATCAGAGAATGGCACGGCTTGATCATTTAAATGTGACCTTCCACGCAAAATTAGGCACACAAGGTGCAAGAGTAGAACGAATCGCTATATTAGCACAAAAAATTGCACCTTTAGTGCAAGAAGATCCTCTATTAGCTAAACGTGCAGCAGTACTTGCAAAAGCCGATTTGCAAACAGAAGTTGTTGGAGAATTCCCTGAGTTACAAGGACTGATGGGAAGAAAATATGCACTCCTTCAAGGAGAAGACCCACGCGTAGCTGAAGCAATCGAAGACCATTATAAACCTCAAGGACCTAAAGATCATATTCCGCAAGCACCTATTGCTGTAACAATTGCACTAGCTGATAAAATTGATATGCTCGTTGGCTTTTGGCTTATTAATGAAAAACCAACCAGTTCAAAAGATCCATACGCGTTAAGACGAGCAGCATTAGGAATTATTAAGATTGTGCTTTTGCATAACTGGAAATTTAATTTTATGCCACTCTTTGATTTGGCAATGAATCTTTTTTTACAACAAAATATTAAACATAAAATATCCCCTATAAAAGCTGAACAATTACAGAATATACCTCTAGAAAAAACAGAATATATTTTATCAGATCTGTTGTTCTTTCTTCATGAACGTCTCAAAATCTATCTAAAAGAGGAAGGCATTCGTTATGATGCTATTGAAGCAATCTTACATAAAGATGCTGATGATTTTTCATTGATTACACGTCACATCACGGCACTTATTGCTTTTATCAATACAGATGATGGGAACAGCCTTTTAGCCGCAATAAAACGTACTGTAAACATTCTTGAGAATGAACTTCCAAAAAGTGCACCAATAGTGCACGAAATTAATCCAGAACTCTTTGTTGAAACAGAGGAAAAGCAGCTTTATCACGCAATGATTGAGGTAGAAACCAAAGTCCATCACCACATTAATACAGCAAGTCTATCACTTGCACTCAATGCGCTAGTGCCACTTGGGAAAGTTATTGACACATTTTTTGAAAAAGTATTGGTAAATGATAAAAATTCTCATGTTCGCACTAACCGCCTTGCTCTTCTTAAGCGTGTGCGCGCCATTACACAAACAGTTGCAGACTTCTCGAAACTGGCAATCTAAAATCTAATTTTTATCAACTTAAAAAATAATAAAGGTAAAGCTCTGTTATTTTTTAGAATTTTTGTCATTAAATATCTTAGAATAACCCTAATACTGCTCCAGATAATTTCAAGAAATTGTAGAGCTGTAGCGTAAAAAATATAAATAAACTAATCAAAATATTGAGATAATAATCAAATATAAAAGTGAAAACAGCTAAAAATCAGAAAATCGCTAGAATCTTGAAAAAAATTCAGCTCCTGAAGCTTAGATCTTTTCACTTACAAAGCCATTAATTAAGATATGCTTTCATTTTTGTAAGAGACTCTTCAGAAAATGACTCTTTAATGAGTTTATCAGCTCTATCAGCATCTAATTCCTTCGTAATAAGTGTACGTGCAGCGGAAATTGCTAAATCAATAGCAGATGAAGAAACCATACGTATCGCATCAGCCTCTGCTTGAGCAATTTTTTGTTCTGCTAGCTTATTGCGATTCTTTACATACTCCTCCGCTTTTACACGTGCCTCAGCGACTACAGATTCAACTTCATGCTTAGCCGCAGCAATAATTTCTTGTGCATCCTTCTCCGCTTCTGCATGTTTGCGCTGATATTCTGCTAAAATTTCTTGTGCTTCTTCACGAAGACGCAGAGCCTCATCGAGCTCATCCTTAATACGCTTTGCCCGTGCATCAAGATGATTTATAATTTTTTCTGGAACCTTAAAATAAAATAAAAGAATCAGAAAAAGAACTAACCCAACAAAAGCCCAAAAAGTATCAGTCATTTTTGTAATCCTTAATGATTTGTAGCTTTCACAGCTGAATTAACAGAATCTTTATTGACATCAACATTAATCAATTTTTTTACAATCTCAAAGGTCAATTCTTCAGCAATTGAGCCAACATTCTGCATAGCTTTATTCCGAATTTTTTCTATCTGTTTTTCAGCCTCTTTTAGCTTTTTTTCTAAATTTTCTTCAATTTCTTTTCGCTCAAGCTCAGACTTTTCTTTTATCTTTTCACCAGCTGCCTGCGCTATAGCATGAGCTTGTAAACGAGCCTCAGCTAATTTTCGCTCATAAGTTTCAACTACGGTATCCGCTTCCTGCTTCATGCGTACTGCTTGATCCAAATCAGATGCTATTCGATCTCGACGTGTTTCAATAACACCACCGATACGCGGTACAATTACACGAGAGATAAAAAGATAAAAAAGCCCAAAAGAAATCACTAACCAAAAAAAATGTGAACCAAAGTGCACAAAATCAAACGGCGGAAACACCCGATTCACATGCTCCGTTGCATTCTTGATATGTTCTACCGATGTTTCAGTAGTCTGTGCATAAGCGCTGGAAACAAGCATCCTATTTTATCCTTCAAACCACTTATTAAGATTCTCTATTCAAAACCGATAATAACTTATTAACGTCTTTTTCATTAAGAGATAAAGGGTACGACCGCCTTTCATCTAAAAAACAGACATACCCCTTTGAAAGTTGATTAAACCGCAAAAAGAAGTAACAAAGCAACGAGCAATGAAAAAATCCCCAAAGCTTCCGTCACAGCAAAACCAAAAACTAGACGGCCAAACTGACTATCTGCTGCAGATGGATTTCGTAACGCGCCAGAAAGGTAGCTACCAAAAATATTTCCAAGACCCAAAGCTGTCCCAGCCATACCAAAGCAAGCAAGACCAGCGCCAATATATTTTGCTGCGAGCACTAATTCCATATTATTCTCCTTTGAAGTGAAATTGCACTGTTTGACGGGAAACTACCAGTTTATATTAATGTCCTGGATGAACCGCATCATTGAGATACATACAAGTTAAAACCGTAAAGACGTACGCTTGAAGAAATGCAACCAAAAATTCAAGAGCAGTAATCGCTACAGTCATGATAAGCGGCAAAATTGAACCGCCAACGCCTACGATTCCTACTCCAATCATTGATACAATAAAACCAGAAAATACTTTGAGGGTAATATGACCAGCAAGCATATTAGCAAAGAGACGAAGCGAAAGACTTATAGGACGAGAAAAGAAAGAAATAACCTCAATCATCGTAACCAAAGGCAAAATTACAACAGGCACACCACTGGGAACGAACAGTTTCAAAAAACTACACCCATGCTTATAAAAACCGTAGAAAATCACCGTCAAAATCACCAACATCGCCAATGAAAAAGTGATCATAATTTGAGAAGTAATCGTATAAAAATAAGGGAAAAGACCAATAAAATTAGCAACCAAAATAAAAGTAAACAGAGAAAAAACCAAAGGAAAAAACTGCATCCCCTGCACACCAGACGATTCCCGCAAAGTTGATGCTACAAACTCATAAGCCATTTCTGAAATGGACTGCATTCGCGTTGGAACTAACCCACGACTTGATGATGAAAAGAAAAGAAAGACTGAAGTTACAACGACAGTAGCTACTATAAAAAATGATACGTTTGTAAACGATAAATCCATATTTCCTATAGAAATATTAACTAACCGTGAAACCTCAAACTGATGAACAGGATCTGGAGCGTGCGATGTCACTTCAACCTCATTTATTGGACCTCTTCTCGGCCCCTTTATCTTGGCGCAATGCGCCTCTTTGCCCTAATTGGCCGGAGGCAATGTAGCCCACAGACCGAAGAATACTTAATACACCAGCAGCAAATCCAAGAAAAAGAAAAAATACCAACCCCCATGGCAATGAACCCGCTAGCTTGTCAAACCCTAACCCTAACACCACACCAACAATAACACTTGCCAAAAATTCACTGGAAAGCTTAATAGCGCGCGCTATCCCTTCTTGTGGCTTTTCCCCCTCATTCTTAAATCCTCGCTTCTTTAACGCTTCTTTACGCATCAAAGCTAAACCTAAATTCTGACTACGGCATTCCAAATCCTCTGAATGAAAACAATCTCCTTGCCTTTTTCCCTCAGCTTCCTTTTGCGGCACAACGGGTTCATCGCCCTTCGCCATAATCGACTCCCTAATCAAAAAGCAAAGCCAAAATGTATCTTACAAAACCGCATATAACATATTGTTACCGAGTTTATTCGTCAAGTCGCCAAAAGAAATCTATCACAATTTATCGCATAAAATATGCATTTAAATTTTATTAATTTTCGTATTAACGCACTCTAAAGGATCACTTTAATCCGCAAATAGCGCGCTATAACTTCACCTCAAAAAATCATATCATTCCTATGCCACAGCTTTATCACTATATTGAGTCAATACCTATTGAAAGAGACCAACTATCATACATTGTGAATAAATAAAAAATGGCATTAATGATTCTTTACATTCAATATGATCAATATACTACCTATTATCTATGCGACTATGGAAAATTTTTTCCTCCTCTCTGCTCCTAAGAATTGATAGCTTTACCGTTTTTTATTTCACGCAAACAACCAGCACTTCTTCCCTGCCAGTTATCTTTATTTTTTACAATTTAAGATAGTCTATTTATGCAATAAAAAATGGTTTCTGCCATCTTATTTATACAAGCACCGTTATCTGTTGAGTTCCTTAACAATCTTTAATTTAAAAACTCAATAACTCATGAAAGACATTCTTTAAAAATAAGTTTTTAACTGCAAATTCTATTAATTTTTAAGAAAAAGGAATCACTTTTTCTTGGAACGTGCTGCAAAGGGATTGTCAGATGTTCGTAACGATACACGAATTGGTATACCTAGCATATCAAACTGATCACGTAACCCATTAGAAAGATAACGCACGTACGATTGAGGCATAACCTTTGGTCGCGAGCAAGAAATTACAAACCCAGGAGGACGTGTCTTAACTTGTGCTATATATTTAACCTTAAGTCGGCGTCCTGAAATTGCAGGAGGAGGATGATGCGCAACAACTGTTTCAAGCCATCGGTTCAATTTGCCCGTAGAAATATGACGATTCCATACACAGTGCATCATCATGATATTTTCCATGAGTTTATCAATCCCCCGACCATATTGACCTGACAAAGGGACAGCTCTTAAACCACGAACTTGCGGAAGAAGGCGAGTACATTTTTCATGCAAATCAATTAATGTTGTTTGATGATTTTCAACAAGATCCCACTTATTGAAAGCAATAATAGGAACTCGCCCTTCACGAATCACAAGATCACAAATTTGTAAATCCTGTTTTTCAAAAGGTGCGGTCGCATCAAAAACGATCACCACTACCTCCGCAAAACGAATTGCACGTAAAGTATCTGCAACAGATAGTTTTTCTAATTTTTCTTGAACTTTTGATTTTCGACGTAAGCCTGCAGTATCAAAAAGTTTAATATGACGACCATGCCATTCCCAATTTACAGAAATAGAATCACGTGTAAGCCCTGCCTCAGGCCCTGTTAATAAACGATCTTGTCCTAACATACTATTGATGAGAGTCGATTTTCCTGTATTGGGGCGACCAGCAATTGCGATTCGAATGGGCTTACTTTCATCGTAAACAACCCCCTCTTCCTCCAAATCATCTACCTCATCACCAACAGATGCAATCTGCATAGCGACATGCTTTTTTTCGTTTTTCTTGTCAAAAACTCTCTCTTTACCAATCGCATCTATAATGGCATCATGAAGATCCGTAAGACCTAAACCATGTTCAGCCGATATTGGACAAGATTCTCCCAAACCGAATGACCATGCTTCATACTCCCCCCCTGTTGCCGCTTTTGACTCAGATTTATTAGCAACAAGAACAATTGGTTTACCCGACTTGCGTACCAATGAAGCAAAATTTAAATCGCTTGGTGTTATTCCACTCTTTGCATCAAACATGAATAAAATAAGATCAGCCTCATCAATGGCAGCTTTTGTATGAGAACGCATGCGACCTTCAAGTGTATGATCCCCCGCTTCTTCCAGCCCAGCTGTATCAATTACATCAAAACGTAAATCGTAAAGCTTAGCCGCATGAACACGCCGATCACGTGTCACACCTGGTTTATCATCAACCAAAGCCAATTTTTGCCCCACCAAACGATTAAATAGTGTTGACTTTCCAACATTTGGTCGACCAACTATAGCAATGGTAAGATCCATCAATTTATTCCTTACTTGCCTTGCCTTCAGCTTGAATAAGCTCAAGCATGATGTATGCTCGATCTGTTATTTTCAACCCTAAAGCACCTTCCTCAGTAATCTCCCGAAAATAATAAACTGCCTCATCCATCTTATCAGCTTTATAAGCAGCTAAGCCTAAAGCCTCTCTCGCAGACATATGCATAGGGTCATTATCATTTGCCATATCTTTGACGCGTTTTTTGACATCATCAAAGGTTCCTGTATCAACCAAAATATAAGCTGCCCGAATTCTTGCAATTTTTTGCAAAATTTGCGGCGCTTTTTCATCAACAGCAACAGAGTCAAAAACCTCCACTGCTTTAACAGCATCACCTTTTTCCATCAATAAAGAAGCTTCACGCAAACGAGCAAGAAAAGGATATCCTCCAAAATTAGTTGCCTTAACATCCTCTAGCTGCTGCATAGCCTCATCAAAATGGCGTGTATCTGCAAAACCAAGACCTTTTATAAACATATCACTAATATGATCAGCTTTCTTCATTTGCTCATGGCGGTAAACCTGGTAAACAGCTACCGTTAATATAAAAACAATGATTGCAACAATAATCGAAAGACCATAACGTCTCCAAAAAGCAAGAGCTTTTTCCTGACGAAACTCTGCATTAACTTCAGAAATAAAATTATCATACGACATATATCATACCTTGGAAAAAATTTATTTTTTGCGCTTTTACGCATAAATGAGCAAAGATGGTAGTCCCCACTAACTAAAAATACTAAAATCGTCAGTTCATTAGCTTAAAACCAACGTGTATCCACATCAATTGATTTTTTTCAACTGGCATCAATCAAAAACGATATAATTGCCTTGCAGTTAACTTAGCTTTTACATATTTTTAATTTAAAAATGTTTGAAATTAAATAGATAAGCGCTTTTACCCAGCATAAAAGAATTGCTTTAGCTATAAAAAAAACTCAATAACAAATCAAACTTCTAGCAAAACTTTTTACATAAAATCTTTTTAGCGTCCCTTCATTTGATTAATATTTGCTGCAATGCACATTAAAGTTACGAAAATACTTATTGTAATGGCCAAATCCACATTAGCATTGGAATCGCAACAATGACTATCAATACAGCCAATGGAGCACCCAAGCGTGGATAATCACTAAAACGATATCCTCCTGGTGCCATCACAAGCATATTACATTGATGTCCAATCGGTGTAAGAAATTCACATCCAGCACCAATTGCAACAGCCATCAAAAAAGCCTCTGGCTTATAATGAAGAGAATGCGCAAAACTTGATGCGATTGGTGCTACCATCATTACTGTCGCTGCGTTATTCAAAAATGGCGTTACCAACATTGCTGTAATCAACATAAGTGCTAATGCACCAGATGGCGGCAAAAATACTGCCAATTGGCTAAGCCAATGGCCTATAAGTTCTGTGCATCCAGTCTTTTCTAATGCTTCACTTACTGGAATAAGGGCTGCTAATAAAACTAATATTTGCCCATCTAATGCCTGATATAAATCACGTGCGGGTAAAACCCTAAAAATAACCATTGCAGCTGCTGCAGAAAAGAAAGAAAATGCGACTGGAACAATCTGAAAGGCTGTAAAAATAATTGCTATAAATAAAATAGCTAAAGATACAAGGCCATGTCGTAAATTCCCAAACATAATATTGCGTTTCGCTAAGGGTAAGCATTTCAATTCCCTTAACAAATTTGGAATAACCATATCCTGTCCTTGTAAAACAAGAACATCTCCAAGGTGAAAATCAATATCACCGAGTCTTCCCCGTACCCTTTCATGCTGGCGACTTAATGCAAGCAAATTCACATCATAGCGATCAAATAACAAAAATTTTCTCGCGCTAATACCAATAAGAGGTGAATTATGTGTGATAACTGCCTCAATAATATCAACGTCACTGTCTTTATCTCCCGTGGGAATATTGCGGCCAGTAGAAAACTCTAAACGAGCAGAATTAATTACACTATCTAGCCCTGTATGCGATCCTTCCAATACAACAATATCATTTTCAGAAAAAATAAAATCTGGCAGTGGCGAAATAGATACTTTGTTTCTGATAATTTGAATCACCATTACATCGCCGCCTGAGGGCTTAACGAGGTCGATAATGGTTTTTCCCACAATCGGTGAATTGGCTGGAATACACACTTCTGAAACATAGTTACGAATGTCAATAGCATCATCAAATGACGTTCCTGAACGTACACGCACAGGCAGGCGCCAAGAAAAAAAGACCAAATATAACACACCAACACTTGCAACAACTATGCCAACTGGCGTAAAGTCAAACATGGTAAAAGGAGCCCCTGCTAAACGCTCTTGCATAGCTGAAATAACAACATTGGGAGAAGTTCCTATCTGCGTCATAAGACCACCTAACAAAGAACTAAATGCCATTGGCATCAAAAATACAGAAGGTGAAACCTGAGAACGACGAGCAAATTGAAAAGCAATTGGAAGCATAATAGCTAACGCGCCAATGTTTTTCACAAACATTGACAAAAATACCACAGTAATAACTAAAAAAGCCAATTGAAGGCGTACTGACTTTACATCTGGCCATATCCGTTGAATAATAAATTCCATTATACCAGAGCGTGATACAGCCGTACTTACAACAAACACACTACCTACAATAATAACAATATCATTACTAAAACCGCTAAATGCCTCCTTTGGACTAACAAGGCCGACGACGCAAGAAATTAATAACGTGCAAACAGCAATAAGATCATAACGGAATCGATCCCAAATAAAAATAGCCATCATGAGACCGATGATGGAAAAAGCCATTATTTGATCTTCTGTCATAATATCCACCTCTCCCCATTAGATTACAATGAAAAACAATATATTTGTTATTTTTTAACCGCTCCTATAAAAAGCGACAAGATAAAAGCGGAAATGGATATGTTGTAAATATGATGTAATACCATAAACAAAATCATGACCATCACATATTTATTTATCTGTATGATAACTTTTTTATAAAATGCTGAAACCAAAGAAAATTGGTGACAACTGGTAAAAGCATATTGAAATTTAGAATTATTCTACTTACAAAAAAATATAAATTGATAACTGTTGAACTGGTGCATAATATATCTAAGCCTTTTTCGTTGCTTAAAAGAACTTATCTACACCTTCACATATAGTGATAAAAGCGAAAGAAAAAATAATGATCAATTTTAATAGCGGATTAAAATACTGGCTAACATATATTATTGGACTTGCTGCTATTTTAGCAATCATAATTGTCGGTAGTTTTTATATGGCAAAACCCTACCTTGACAATTTTGTAAAACGAGAGATAGCTCGCCGCTCCATAAAAGCAGAGACATCCGAAGTCAGCATCATGGGCAAAGTCAACATGACGAATGTCACTGTACCTTCTTCCCCTTCTGGCATGTCACTTAAAATTGGTGCTGTATCAGCTCGTCCGCCAATTTCCTTTATTCCTGGTACCTTTACACTTTATAATGTTGATCTGAAGCAAGATAATATTCATGTACGAATTCCCAAAATTTCTATTAATAGTGTATTTTTAAAAGAAAAAGACACCACGATCAAACCTTCTCTTTTGCAATCAATTATGCGTATTGACCTTGCGTCTATTATCGCACCAGATATATTGTTTTCTATAGAAAATAAGCATAAATTACCCACAAATCTTGCAATAAAGGATTTTGAACTTTCTGGCTTAAAAAATGGTCATATTCGTTCTGTTGGCATAAAAAGCATGGATTTTGTAGAGACATCCGTAAAGGATGGCAAATCGATGCGTCTGGTTGCCAAAAGTGACGCACTAAAAATTCATGATATTGACTTCTACTATTCTTTGGGGAAAAATAACACCATCAATAAAGGAAAGACTCTCATTGGGCCTATTTCTTCAAATGGTATGATGGTCAATATTTTTGAAGGAACAGAAAAAAATCCCTCTTCCTCTCTCTCTCTTGGCAAATTTAAAATGTCTGCTCTAGAAATGCAGTTACCTAAACAAACCCCTGAGAAATTAGCTAGAGATTATCTTAGCGCAAAAAAAGCAAATGATCAGGTCGCTGAAGCAGCTGCACGGAACGCTATTCTTATAAACGCCTTGCCCCTCATGATTTCAGCTAATATTCAACTTGATAAAGCCGCCATTGATACACCACAGATAAAGGCAACATTCGATTCACTCCAATATAAAGTGAGTCAATGGGAACAGCCTGAGGAACAGCCTATACTAAAACAATTGCTAGTTTCTCTCGATAATTTTTCATTGGTCCCTAAAAAAATAAAAAAAGAAGACTTTAATATCTTCAATAATATGGACTTTGATTCTGTTAATTTTTCAGGAAAAATCGACATCTCTTATGATGAAAAAAAGCGTACACTTTTTCTCAATACAATATCCCTCGACATAAAAGATATTGGCTCTGGAAAAATATCTGCTAAAGTTGTTGATCTTGATAAAAAAATCTTTTCTGGTCAAAAAGATGCAATAAATGCCGCTGCTCAAGACATTGGTATCACTGAAATTGACATGCGCTATACAGATGCTGGCTTCATTGATAAGTTTTTTTCTTCTCTTGCACAAAATTTTAGTGACAGTGACCATGATCTCAAAAAGGAACTCTATGACCATTTTTCTCTGATGACGATGCAAAGCATTAAAATATTGCTAAAAGATTATGAAGACGCTGAAAATATTTCAAAGTCATTTGGTGATTTTGCTAAAAATCCGCAAACATTGATGATTAAAGTAACAGCGAAAGATAACAAAGGCCTTACAGTGAATGATTTCGTAACTATCTTACAAAATGATCTATCAGCGGCTCTGAGCAAAGTAAATGTAACTGTCAAGACTGCATTATAGCCTATAAAAACGTACTCAACTTTAAAAATGATGCTCTTATCCATTGTTAAGAGCATCATTTTTATTTTCTTCTCTTGTATGATATAATCGGAGTGTTCTATATGATATTTACGCAAAAGCTATACTAGAAAATTATCGATACTTGGAGTTGTTGATGTCTGATTTATCCTCAAATCGTTTACCAAATCGTGCTTCTCGTGTCACAAATCAAGCGCTCTCTGCCATTGAGGGTTTTCTTCATATCGAAGCTTTCAGCGGTATTATTCTTTTACTGGCAGCAGCTGCCGCACTCATTTTTGCTAATTCTCAATATTTTTCTGATTATGAGGCTTTTTGGCATACACCTCTTGGTTTTAATTTTGGTCATTTTACCTTCTCATGGGACTTACATTTTTGGGTCAATGATGTTCTCATGACTGTTTTTTTTCTTGTAGCGGGAATGGAAATTCGGCGCGAAATTCACGAAGGTGCTCTTGCTGATTTAAAACAAGCAATTTTACCAATTGTTGCAGCGATAGGTGGAGTTTGTCTCCCTGCAATTATCTATCTCAGTTTCAATTTAAATGGTGGACATACCTATGGTTGGGCTGTACCAACAGCCACAGATATTGCCTTTGCTCTCGGTATTCTTGCTCTTCTTGGAAAAAAGATTCCTTCCAACCTGCATGTCATTCTTTTATCCTTAGCAATTATTGATGATATTATTGCTGTTCTTATTATTGCTTTCTTTTACTCAACAAGCTTTGATCTTAGTGGTTTAGCTATTGCGGCAGCAGGTATTACTTTGGTGTTGTTTTTTCAATGGATTGGACTTGCATCAGCATGGATTTACACTTTACCTGGTGCAATCATCTGGTGGGGTTTAATGGTAACAGGAGCTCACCCATCACTTGCTGGTGTAATTTTAGGTATGATGACTCCTGTTTTTCCTACCCGTACTCTTGTAGCTCCACTCACAATACTAAGCAATGCTATGAAAATTCTTCAAGAAAAAAATATAAAAACAGACTTGCACCATATCTCAACTGCATTAAAAAAAATGCGTAGAGGACAACGTGATATGATTGCACCTGTAACACGTGTTCAAAAAGCGTTACATCCATGGGTCGCATATTGTGTGATGCCAATTTTTGCCTTTGCAAACGCTGGTGTTAGCTTTGCAAATTTTGATCTTTCTTCAGAAAAATCATTCCTGATTGTGCTTGGAATTGTCATTGGTTTATTTGTGGGGAAGCCCCTTGGCATTATAACGGCAAGCTATCTGGCAGTAAAATCAGGACTATGCCGCTTGCCTCCACATACAACATGGACAGGTATATTGCTGATAGGATTTTTAGCGGGAATTGGCTTTACAATGTCTATATTCGTTTCAATGCTTGCTTTTAAAGATATTGTTCTGCTTGATTCTGCAAAAATTGGTGTACTTTGTGGATCTGGCTTATCCGCTCTCGTTGGACTTGGATATGGAATTATTTACATCAAACGCAGCAAAAAAGTGTCTCACAGTTCTCAATAAACTAAATGACAATACCTTTCACTCTCATATTCTAAACAGCAGTTTTAGCTTATCCATTGTGTTACGCTTGTATTATAATAGCATAAAAAAATATGAAGGATGCTCTATTGCTCCTTCATCAATAAATAAGCAAAAAGATGCGATACCACTTTTTTAAAATTATTCAACTTCCTGATAAATTTTATGAAGAAGATAAGTTATAATAATACATAATTTACGCGAAATAATTTATCTTTATTGGGTTACATCATTCAGATTATGACTAATCGATAAAAATAATCAATTTGTATTAAATTTATCAGTAAATGAATAAATAAATTTCCCTTCACAAACATTTTTACTAAAATCATGGTTGACTATTTCAAGTGTTTCAATTTCATTATTACCATAAGTATACAAATTGCATTTTCCATAACAAAAACGTCGTAAATCTATCTTCTCTATTAAATCAATATACTAAGAAAAAGAAAGTTTTTACGTATTCTCTAAGTTTAAAAATTTCCATATAGTCCTTTTCTTTAAATTGCTTATTTATCCTATAAAAGGCGTAAAAACTCATGGAAAAGGATATAATAAAACTCCCAAAAATCGTTTAGATGAAGTACAAAACATCACTAAAATAAGTCTTATCGGCTAATTTTTTCGCAATTACATGAACAGTCAGATAAAATCAAACCTTAACTATAACTTAAATTGTTTATCTGTGAAGCTATCCCTTCATAGCATATTGGGTTTAAATGAACATGACACTTTCTTCCTATACAAAATATTATTTGTACAGGATCTTCACTCCCCCGCTAGATGAACACCTCACGTTATTTGGAAACTCTTGAAAGTAAAAAGCGCTTACCCACTCTCAAGGCCATAAACAGCATGCAATGTTCTTACCGCAAGTTCAGTGTAAGCACTATCGATCAAAATAGAAATCTTAATCTCTGAAGTAGTGATTGCCTGAATATTAATACCTTTTTCAGCTAGAGCTTTAAATGCCGTAGCTGCAACACCTGCATGACTACGCATTCCAATACCAATAACAGACACCTTCGCAAGACCGCTTTCAAATTGGATAACGTCAAACCCAATCTCTTTACGATTTTTCTTAAGAAGTGCAACAGCTTTTTTTACATCTGCTGATGGTACAGTAAAAGTCATATCGGTTCTCGAACCATCTTCAGAAGTATTTTGCACAATCATATCGACATTAATTCGCTCTTCAGCTAAAGGACCAAAAATTGCTGCAGAGATGCCTGGACGATCTGCAAGCCGACGTAGTGAAATTTGCGCTTCATCCTTAGCAAAAGCAATACCAGTAACATTCTGTTGTTCCACGATTTCATCCTCATCGCAAATAAGTGTTCCAGAAGAACTCATTGGATCTCCCATGTCTACTGCATCGGGATCCTCAAAACTTGAGCGCACAAAAGTACGGACTTTATGAACCATAGCTAACTCAACAGAACGAACCTGTAAAACTTTCGCCCCAAGAGAAGCCATTTCAAGCATTTCTTCAAAAGCTACTTTTGTCAAACGGCGTGCTTTAGGTTCTATGCGTGGGTCAGTTGTGTACACACCGTCTACATCTGTATAAATATCACAGCGATCCGCTCGTATAGCTGCTGCCACTGCAACAGCGCTTGTGTCTGATCCACCACGTCCCAAAGTAGAAATCCGATTATCTGGAGCTAACCCCTGAAAACCAGCAATAACTGCTATTTGACCTTCTTGAAAACGCTGTATTAAAAAAGATCCATCAATATTTGTAATACGCGCACCACTATGCGCACTATCCGTATGAATAGGAATTTGCCAACCAAGCCATGAACGCGCATTCATTCCCATCGCTTGGAGCGTAAGAGCTAACAAACCTGCTGTTACTTGCTCACCAGAAGCGACGACCACATCATATTCATAAACATTTTCATATTTTGGTGAAATGTCACGCGTCCACTGAACAAGCTCATTAGTTCTGCCAGCCATCGCTGATACTATAACTGCAACCTCATTGCCTGCCACTACCTCTCTTTTAACATGCCGCGCAACATTTTGAATACATTCAATATTTGCTACAGATGTTCCACCAAATTTCATGACAATCCGTGCCATTATAACACTCTTACCTTTACACGCTTCTTATCTCAAATGACAATGAAAGCCCTACGACCCTATCAACAAACCAGTTTTTTGACATACCGAATATCTATCATTTGCGCAAGTCTAGTATATTTATGTTAATTTCTCTTGACTTTGGGTAAAATTCACCTGACTTGATCATAAAAAAGGAGAGTGACATGACAAATAAAACGCGCACTACAATTGATCAAAGTGAAATTGATCACTTTTCACGTATTGCTGCTGAATGGTGGAATCCACAAGGGAAATTTCGACCACTTCATCAATTTAATCCAACACGCCTTGCCTATATTAAGGAAAAAATCTGTCTTGAATTTAACCGTGACCCTGCCTCACTTATGCCCTTCGAAAATTTAAAAGTTCTCGATATTGGATGTGGAGGTGGCCTGTTATGCGAACCAATGGCACGTTTAGGCGCTACGGTCGTGGGAGCTGATGCTGCGCAAACTAATATTGAAGTTGCAAAAATCCATGCAGCCCAAAACAACCTTTCAATTGATTACCGCACCACTACTGCAGAAGCACTAGCCAATAAAGGAGAGCAGTTTGATATAATACTCAATATGGAAGTTGTTGAACATGTTGCTAATGTTAATCTATTCATAACAGCCACAGCAAAAATGCTTAAACCACAAGGGTTGATGTTTATCTCAACACTCAACCGCACGTGGAAAGCATGGGGGCTAGCTATTATAGGTGCTGAATATATATTACGTTGGCTTCCTAAAGGAACTCACGACTATAAAAAGTTCATAAAACCTTATGAACTTAAAAGCTTCTTATCAGAAAATGCCCTAACCATTATTGACGAAATAGGCATTACCTATAATCCATTAAATGATAGCTGGAATCGTTCAAAAGATATGGATGTTAATTATCTACTTCTTGCAAAAAAGCTTCATGAGAACATATCATAATCATAGTTATTACACATCTTTCAGCAAAGAATTGAGTTTACCCTCAGCATCTAAAGCATAAAGATCATCACAGCCCCCAACATGATAATCACCTATAAAAATTTGTGGAAATGTATTACGTCCATTCGCTCGCTTTACCATTTCTTGACGAAGAGAAGTTGACGCATCAATATCTGTATATTCCACGCCTTTTTTATTAAGCAAATCACGCGCTTTTGCGCAATAAGGACAGTTAGGGCGTGTATAAACTATTATCTCTTTCATAATATTAATTCTCCAATATTTTTTAATACAGTCAATTTGAAATCTCTTTTAAGAATCAGGAAAAATAGAAACCTCTTTTAAAGCACGCGAAAATGTTAGAACATCAACTTGCCGAGCACCTGCATGTTTTAACGTTGCAGCTGCCGCTGTAACTGTTGCACCCGTCGTAAAAACATCATCAATCAACAAAATAGAACGCCCTTCTATATATTTTTTAACTTTACAAGGTACTTTAAAAGCATTCCGCACATTCAATTTTCGTTCTTTAGCAGATAAGCTAACCTGTGGACGCGTATGCCGACAACGTACAAGCCAGCTAGGCTTAAAAATTTTTTTCTGCTTTGCTGCAATATAACGAGCAATCTCAGCAGACTGGTTATAACGCCGCCTAAAAAAGCGACGAAAATGCAATGGAATGGGAATAATGACATCACAGTCATCAATCACTTCACGCCCAGCAAACACCATCCAATTAGCCATAAAAGATGCCAATTCTATATGATCACTATATTTTAATCGCGTTACTAAAACTTGTGCAACCCCCTTATGAACTAAAACTGAGCGAACACGCGAAAAAGGAGGAGAATTTTGAATAGCCTCACCACTGAAAAAGCCATCTCCCATATCGTAAACAAAAGGAATTCCCATAACAGGGCAATAAGGTTTCGTAATAAATTGAAGGTCTTTCCAACACTCGGAACAAACAGTACCATAAGCAGAAACTCTTTGTTTACACTTAGGACAAAGAGGCGGATATAAAATCGTTATCAAGCGCTCAATGAAATTATTCAATATATCCCCGCCATTTAAAACCACTGTTGAAAAGTATAATATCATCAATTTAGGCTTTTTCAGTCTTCTTGTGCAAAAATTTCCTCCGTATTTTAGAATTTATAAAATTTAATGTCTTTAAAAATTTTTAATTCTTAAAAATCTGTTTTTATTTCACATCATAAACTTGACATAGCTTACGCAAAAATGAACCTTTTCAAAATATACCATATCATAAATCGAAAGCATTCAATAACATGTCGCATCCTCTAATTTTTGATTATACTCGTATCGAACAATACCGCAAACGTGCTTTCCAAAAAGCAAAAAAAGGGAACGACTTTTTATTGTCTCACATAACTGAGGATCTTTATAAACGTCTTCGTACTATTAACCGTCTTTTTACACTAGGCTTAGATTTACACGGTCATACTGGACTTGCTACGCAAACTTTGATGAGGTCTGGTAAAGTTTGTTCCGTAGAGCGCGTTGAAACAAACATGCTCTACAAGAGTCACGACAAAAAATTTCATTTACGTCATCGAGAAATTCTTGACTTTCCTCAAAATTATTGTGACCTCATTGTTTCACCCCTTTCATTGCAATTGACCAATGATACCCCTGGCGTTCTTAGTCAGATAAAAAATATTCTTAAACCAGATGGCTTATTTCTTGCTGTTATGGCAGGAGCTGGCACGCTAGTAGAATTGCGTGAATGCTTACTACAAGCTGAAATTGAAATCTATGGTGGAACAAGCCCTAGGATTTATCCCTTTGCTGATATCCGTGATGCAGGAGCGCTTTTACAACGTGTTGGCTTTGCTCTACCCGTAGCGGATATTGAAAATGTGACTACACGCTATAATACAATGTTTGATCTTATGTATGACCTTAAAGCTATGGGAATGCAAAATGCGCTCATCAATCGCTCACGACGCCCCGTGTCTAAACGCTTTTTTCTTCGCGCTGCCGAAATCTATGCAGAACGGTTTAGTGATCCTGATGGTCGCATTCGCGCAAATTTTTCTTTCATCTGGCTCTCTGGCTGGGCTCCTCATCACAATCAACAAAAGCCTCTACAGCCAGGCTCAGCTCAAATATCTCTTGCAGATATTTTAGGAAAATAACCAAAGAAATTATAGCTCTTCAACATAAAAATTATTTCTCAAAAATGCTTTTATCCATTGTACGTAACATCTGACTTGTAATAGTCCCAGCCAGCATTGAATCGCTTACATTTAGAGCTGTACGCCCCATATCAACTAAAGGTTCAATAGAAATGAGTACAGCAACTAAAGAAACAGGTAATCCCATAATTGGTAACACAATCAATGCAGCAAAAATAGCTCCACCACCAACACCAGCAACACCAATAGAGCTCAATGTGACAACACCAACAAGGGTAGCAACCCAAGTAAAATCGAGAGGATTAATCCCCACAGATGGTGCTATCATGGTCGCAAGCATCGCTGGATAAAGACCCGCACAACCATTTTGTCCAATCGTTGCCCCAAAAGAGGCTGCAAAACTCGCAATTGATTGTGGCACACCAATCCACTGCGTTTGTGCCTCAATATTCAAAGGAATACTCGCAGCACTTGAACGACTACTAAAAGCAAATATCAAAACAGGAAAAACCTTCTTGAAAAAGCGAAATGGATTAATCCCTGATATGCCAAGCAACACACCATGAACCCCAAACATGAGGATAATACCAACATAGGAAGCGATAACAAAAATCAGTAATTTATAAATATCTGCAATATTCGAGGTTGCTCCTAGCTTAGTCATAAGCGCAAAAACACCATAAGGTGTCAAAGAAATCACAATACGGACTAATCTTATAACCCAAGATTGCGCGACCTGAATGAATAAAAGAGCTTTTTCTCCCTTATCAGAATCATCTTTCCTTAAATGAATAACCGCAACACCCAAAAATGTTGCAAAAATAACAACACTAATAATTGACGTATGCTTGACTCCGCTTAACTCAGCAAATGGATTCGTAGGGATCAAAGATAAAATCATCTTTGGTACGCTTATATCCCCAAGCTGGGAAATGTTGGACCAAAGAGCAGTAGAAACATTTTCCCCACCATCTACCAAACTATTCGCTGTTAATCCAAAAGAATTAGTCACAAAAACGCCAATCAGCGCTGAAAGAGCAGTTGTAAAAAGCAATATTGAGATCGCTATTATACTAATTTTGCTAATAGAATCAATAGAATGTAGCTGAGCGACTGCTAAAACGATAGAGATAAAAACCAATGGCATAACAATCATTTGCAGTAACAAAATATAACCATCTCCAACAATATTAAACCACTCAACAGATTGTAACAGAGTCGTTTCACCCTCTCCGTAAATAACCTGTAAAACACTGCCAAAAATCAAACCAAAGCTTAAACCTAGTATAACACGTAGTGAGAGACTCCATTTCATTTTTTTACTTTGAGAAAGCAATAACAAAAAAATAATAAATAAAAACAAGTTAATAAAAAAATTAAATGCCATAGTTTACACCCACTATTATTATGCTTTACATAAAAAATAATGCATAGCTCAAAATTAATATGTAATATCTAGAAACAAACTGTAAAACTTGCTATAATTTCAAAAAATTGTTATTTTTTAAAATTATAGGTTAGAGATTTTTTTGTATATTAATAGTTGTTTCAACTTTTGCCAGACAAACAATACAAATATTCTGCTTTAAATTTCAATATGTGATGATACAGTAAGAATACATTACGGTGGGGATTAAACAGTTGCTTACGCGAAAATAGAATAATCTCCAGTAACAACCACAAAACTTCTTTTTCAAAAGGAGTCTTTCAGAGCTCTCTTCATCGTAAATGCCTCATGAAACGAGGAAGCTTTTATCTGTAAACATACTTTTCTCACAAACACATTAAAGACGAAAATTTTTCAGTACTTGAATCAATGGCTTGTCAGCATCAGGCATATGATAATTATCAAGATCGCCAATGAAAACCCATTTTAAATTTTGCCCTTCCCGCCCTTGCGCAACACCCTCATAATGATAACAAAGATACAATGGCATTAAGAGGTGAAATGTTTCATAAGCATGGCTCACAAACGTTAAAGGTAATAAATTATTTGGCTGAACATGAATACCTAACTCCTCCTCTAATTCACGAATCAATGATGCTTCTGGAGTTTCACCTTTCTCAACCTTTCCACCAGGAAATTCCCATAAACCAGCTAGTGATTTTCCTTGAGGACGTTCTGTAAGCAAAACACGATTATCTTGATCTAATAATGCACATGCAACGACAAGAAGAAGTGCATTTTTTATACGCATGCCGCTCTCCCACAGGTATAATAAGAATAATCATTTCCTCTACCATAAACCCTCATTCTAAAACGAAAAGATCCGCATACCTAATCCCCAAAAGAATCTACAGATACAGATATCGCTATGTTAAACTTATGGCAGACCAACTAACTTCTGTAATCACCATTGATCATAACGTACTCCTTCGTCAAATCACAAGACCAAACTGTCGCTTTACCACTGCCCAAACCGATATCAACACGAATTGTGATGTGTTTACCTTGCATATAAGCACCAATTGTCTCTTCATCATACTCAGGATCACGTTCACCATTGATAGCCAAGCGATGTTCACCAAACCAAATAGTCAACAGATCACGGTCTACTTCAACCCCTGCCTTACCAACCGCCATAACCACACGCCCCCAGTTAGCATCTTCACCAGCAATAGCTGTTTTTACAAGTGGTGAATTTGCAATGGACAGGGCAATAGTCTTGGCAGCATTATCTGTTGTAGCACCAATCACATTAACCTCAATTAAATGACGGGCACCTTCACCATCACAAACAATTTGTAACGCAAGCTCACGCAAAAGCTCACTTAATTGCTTGTAAAATATCTCATAACGCGAATCAGATTTACTTGTGAGACAGGGAAAATTTCCCTTTGCTTTTCCTGTCGCAAACAGCATGAGTGTATCTGATGTTGAAGTATCGCTATCGACAGTAATCGAGTTAAAAGAACTCTGAACCGCTTCTGATAACATGACTTGCAGGATATCTGAAGAAATTGCCGCATCACTCACCACAAAAGATAACATCGTTGCCATATCTGGTGCAATCATACCAGCACCCTTTGCAATCCCGTTAATGGTAATAGTTGTTCCTCCACAATCAAATCTGCGTGTAGCAAGTTTTGGAAATGTATCAGTTGTCATAATAGCTTTTGCAGCCTCCAACCAATTTCCTTCTTTTGCTGTCTTAGCCATATCTGGCAAAAGACTTATAACACTGGATGCATCCATTGGCTCCCCAATAACGCCTGTAGAAGCTACGAAAATTTCGTTCTCTTTAACCTTCAAAGCACTTGCTGCAGCACACGCTATTGCACCTGTTGTTTGTTTTCCTTTTCGTCCCGTAAAAGCATTTGCATTCCCAGAATTAACAACAACCCCCCTAGCAACCCCATGAAGAAGCGATGCACGACAATGATCTACAGGAGCAGACGAACATTTTGAACGTGTAAAAACACCTGCTACACTTGCTGGCTCATCGAATATAATGAAAAGAAGATCTTTACGACCTTTATATTTAATCCCAGCCTCAGCTGTTGCTATCCGCACACCAGACATTGGCAGAAGCTCTGGTATTTTTAGGGGAGACAAAGGCAATAGTTTTAGAACCACAACACGTTTTCCATAAAAATAAATGAAGCTGTCTGCAATTTAATGATTACGAAAAAATGACTTCTAGCAAAAAAGTTGCTGGGCTCTTTAATAATGTATCAAATTGCCCAGCCTTAAAAGGTACTATTCCACTTCTTCTTCGTTAGATGTTTCACTTGGAAACGAAATACCATTTTCATGAGGTAATTGCATAAGCTTTTCAACATTAGCGTCAGGATATTTTACATTTATCGTACTGCGTAAATCAGTAATAAGCTTTTGGTAGCGCTCCTTTATAAGCTGTGTACGCAACATCTCTTTAACATCATCAAATACAGGAGGTTGCTTTAAACGACGGTCTTCCACCTTAATAACATGCCAACCAAAAAGACTTTCAACGGGTTTTTTGGTGTATTCTCCAACTTTCAAACTAAATGCAGCATCTTCGAAAGGTTTGACCATTTGACCACGACTAAAGTAACCAAGATCGCCTCCAACAGAAGCAGAACCATCTGTTGAATTCTTTTTTGCAACCTCTTCAAAATTTTCTCCCTTATTTAAGCGTGTAATAATGGATTCTGCCTCTTTTTTTGTTTTAACCAAAATATGGCGTGCTTTCACTTCATCCTCTTTGGGCAAAGCAGCAACTTCCTTATCATAAAGAGCTACCAAATCAGTATCTGAAATTTGATCAACAACCATCTGTTTAAAATACAGCTGCTGAAGAACATTATCACGCATCACAGCCATACGTTTATCGTAAGCTTCAGTCTTATCAAGACCTTTGCTAATTGCCGCTTTAGTAAGTACTTGCATATCCAAGTAAGCTTTTAAAACCGTTATACGGCGTTGTTCATCAGGAATTCGCGCTAAGTTAGGATTTATTTCAAGTGCTAACTCATCCAATTGTCCTGCTGTAATCTCCTTCCCATCAATAACTGCCATAACATGAGAAGCAGCAACTGTTTTTTCAGAATCTTTCTCCAAAGCTTTTAAATCATTTGGAGCAGATTCTGTGCTTTTTTGAGCAGCCACCCCCAAATTTGTGCTCGCCAATAAAGCTGATATAAAAAACAGCGTGATAAAGTTAAATTTCATAAATATACTCCTTAAAAATAGACGCATGCTCAAAATTTCAGTTTTTATCATAACACTTTACATCTCTAAACATAGATAAATAAATTGGTAATATTATAAAAATATAAATTCTTCCTCTTATTTTAGTCTATCTTATCGCTCTTTATGATGCTGAAAACATGATGATATAGAAAAATGTCATATTATACCCTAAATTACTCCGTAATTATGTCAACTAAATAGCATTACTAAAGTTGACATAGTGCACTTAGCTCCTTATCTCTACTTCATAATTTTAAGTGAAAAATTACGCACAAATAAATATAATACATAATACCATCTGCATCTGGTTATATTAAACACCTTAGAAGATGTGGAGTATGGGGATAACATATGAAAAATCCAATTGTAGTGATAATCAATAAAGGAAAGGACCAGAAATGGTCGGTTTAGGTGTTTTTGCACGTAGTCTTTTTGGCTCTACTCATGAACGTCGTCTCAAAGCTTTTCGTCAAAAAGTCGTAAAAATTAATGCTTTGGAAGAACAATTCCAAAAATTAAGTGACACACAACTTTGCCAAAAAACCGATGAGTTTCGTCAGCGATTAACTGAAGGCGAAACCGTTGATTCACTCCTACCGGAAGCTTTTGCAACTGTCCGTGAAACAGCGAAGCGTGTTTATAATATGCGTCCTTTTGATGTGCAACTTATTGGTGGGATGGTACTCCATGACCGAGGTATTGCTGAAATGCGTACTGGTGAAGGTAAAACATTAATGGCAACGTTGCCAGTTTACCTCAATGCCTTAGAAGGAAAAGGCGTTCATGTCGTTACGGTAAACGATTACCTTGCTAGTCGTGATGCTGAAGCCATGGGAAAAATCTACGGTTTTTTAGGATTAACAACAGGTGTTATTCTACATAATCTCGATAATGATGCCCGCCGAGCAGCCTATGCATGTGATATCACCTATGCAACCAATAATGAATTGGGTTTTGACTATCTTCGCGATAATATGGCTTTTGATCGCAATCAAATGGTTCAGCGTGAACATCATTATGCAATCGTCGATGAAGTTGATTCTATCCTTATTGATGAAGCGCGCACCCCTCTTATCATTTCTGGTCCTCTAGAGGATCGTACCGATTTTTATAACCTTATTGATACATTTATTCCTGCCTTAACTCCAGAAGACTACGAAATAGATGAAAAACAAAAAACAACAACTTTTACCGAAGTCGGTACTGAAAAAATTGAAAAAATGCTCGAACAGGCTGGACATCTTAAAGGTGAGAGTCTCTACGATATAGAAAATGTTATGATTGTTCATCACGTCAATAACGCTCTCAAAGCCCATAAGTTATTCGTCCGCGATAAGGATTACATCGTCCGCAATGATGAAATTGTTATTATTGATGAATTTACGGGCCGTATGATGCCAGGACGACGTTACTCTGAAGGACTTCATCAAGCACTAGAAGCCAAAGAACATGTTGCTATTCAACCAGAAAATCAGACATTAGCTTCTATTACTTTCCAAAATTATTTCCGTATGTATAGAAAATTGTCTGGCATGACTGGTACTGCTACAACCGAAGCCGAAGAATTTAATAATATTTATGGTCTTGACGTTGTTGAAGTTCCTACAAATTTACCAATACAACGTTGTGATGAAGATGATGAAATCTATCGAACAGCAGAAGAAAAATATCGTGCTATTATAAATAATATTCGTCAGGCGCATGAAAAAGGACAGCCTATTCTTGTTGGAACAACCTCTATTGAAAAATCAGAACTATTGGCAGAACGCTTACGAAAAGAAGGTATTACCGACTTTAGAGTCCTGAATGCCCGCTATCATGAACAAGAAGCATATATCATTGCACAAGCAGGGGTTCCTGGAGCTTTAACTATCGCAACTAATATGGCCGGTCGCGGCACTGATATACAGCTCGGTGGGAATGTCGAAATGCGCATTCGACAAGAACTACAAGACATCCCTGAAGGAACAGAGCGAACTGCTAAAATTGAAAAAATAAAAGAAGATGTTCAACAGCTCAAAGAAAAAGCACTAGCAGCTGGTGGTCTTTACGTTATTGCTACTGAACGCCATGAAAGTCGTCGTATTGATAACCAACTTCGTGGACGTTCTGGTCGCCAAGGCGATCCTGGTCGCTCAAAGTTCTTTCTCTCTCTTCAAGACGATCTTATGCGTATTTTTGGCTCAAATCGTATGGATGGCATGCTACAAAAACTTGGATTGAAAGAAAATGAAGCCATTATGCATCCATGGATTAATAAAGCCCTCGAAAAAGCGCAAAAAAAAGTCGAAGCACGAAATTTTGAAATTCGTAAAAATTTATTAAAATACGATGATGTAATGAATGACCAGCGCAAAGTTATTTTTGAGCAGCGTATGGAGATCATGAATGCAGATGACTTAACTGAAATGATCATTGAAATGCGCAATGAAGTCATCGAAGATCTTGTAGAAATCCACATACCATCTGAAACATATGCTGAAAAATGGGATGTAAAAGCACTTCAAGAAGAACTTCATCAGCTCTTCAATTTAGAGCTTCCAGTAGAAAAATGGGCAACAGAAGATGGAATTGTTGCAGAACAAATTTTAGAACGCGTATCAGATGCTGTTATTAAACTTGAAAATGAACGTGCTGAACGCTACTCTCCAGAAATTATGGCTTATTTCCAAAAAGCTGTATTACTCGAAACCATCGATATCTTATGGCGTGAGCATCTGGTAAATTTAGATCATTTACGTTCTGCTGTTGGTTTTCGTGGTTATGCGCAACGGGATCCACTCAATGAATATAAGACAGAATCATTTGAACTTTTTCAGACTATGCTCAAAAATTTGCGTAGAAATGTCATTTCTAAACTCATGCGTTTCGAGGTCGTCCAGCAACCTACAGAATCAATGCCTATACACACTGACGCAGATGATTCTGCCCTAAATGACCAAGGTAAAAAAAATGATCCCATCTTATGGGTACAATCACAAGAAAATAGGTTTGTTAACCCAAGTGACCGCGACCCCAATGATTTAACTACATGGGGAAAAGTTGGACGTAATGAACGTTGTCCTTGTGGTTCAAAGAAAAAGTACAAACATTGTCACGGAGCTTTCGTCTGAAAAGCAAACAATTAAAATGAATAAGAAAAATTATGAAAAAGAATTACGCGCAGCAGGTTTAAGAGTAACACGTCAAAGACGTATTATTCTTGATATTTTGATCGACACAAACGACCACCCAAACGCGTTTGAAATTTTTCAGCATGCCAATAAAATAGATTCTAGTATTTCTTTATCAACCGTTTATCGAACCATGAAAATATTAGAAGAAAACGGGACAATCCATCGCCACACTTTTAGTGGTGGACCTTCTCGTTTTGAGCAAGCAGATGGAAAGCATCATGACCACCTTATTGATGTAGAAACAGGAAAAGTTATAGAATTTCAATCTGATATGATTGAAAAACTACAAGAAGAAATTGCAAAATCTCTTGGCTATAATATCATTCATCGCCGTCTTGAACTTTATGGAAAAAAACGCAACCCTTAAATCAATGATTTCGTACGTGTAATTAAAAAGCTTTTCATGCAAATCGGATTTACATAAGTTTACAATAAAAACCTACACTGTAGCTTTCATTGGCAAAAAAGCTTTTCTGCTTTATTGTCCCCTTCTATATGATGCTATAAAATAATCAGTTACCAGTACTTAATAAATTAGGCTAATATTATCATGGTTTCTCTGCCACAAGATCGTATAAAACAACTTGAAAAGCGCTTTGAAATAATTGAAAATCAAATGGCTAAAAGCCCAAACGCTGAAACTTATGTAAAATTAGCTTCTGAATATGCAGAATTACAGCCAATTGTCACTTCTATACGAACATTAAGCGCTCTTTATGCAGAAATTACAGAGCTAGAAACTATCATAAATGACAAACTAACAGATGTGGATATGCGCAATCTTGCCCAAGAAGAGCTTCCATCATTATGTCAAAAAATGGAAAAACTTGAACAAGAGCTCCAGATTCTTCTTTTGCCTAAAGATGTTGCTGATGAAAAAAGCGCCATTGTTGAAATTCGAGCAGGGACAGGTGGATCAGAAGCAGCACTTTTTGCAGGTGATCTTTTCCGCATGTATGAACGTTATGCCGCTTCTCATAGCTGGAAAGTTGAAGTTGTTTCGCTCAATGAGGGTGAAGTTGGTGGATATAAAGAAATTATTGCCACTGTTTCAGGCAAAGGGGTCTTTTCTAAACTAAAATTTGAATCAGGCGTCCATCGTGTGCAACGCGTCCCTGAAACAGAAACTGGTGGGCGCATTCATACATCTGCAGCAACCGTTGCTGTACTTCCAGAGGCCGAAGAAATTGACATCGAGATTCGCCCTGAAGATATCCGCATAGATACAATGCGAGCATCTGGAGCAGGAGGACAACATGTCAATACCACTGATTCAGCTGTTCGCATTACACATATTCCAACAGGAATTATGGTAGTGCAAGCAGAAAAATCACAACATCAAAACCGAGCACGTGCGCTTCAAATTTTACGTGCACGTTTATTCGATATAGAACGACAAAAAGCAGAAAGTGAACGCTCAGCATCTCGCAAAAATCAAGTTGGCTCTGGTGATCGATCAGAACGCATTCGTACCTATAATTTTCCACAAGGGCGTGTCACAGATCATCGTATTAATCTCACTTTGTATAAACTTGATCGCATATTAGAAGGAGATATTGATGAGCTTATTAATGCGCTCATATCTGATTACCAAACAACTCTTCTTACTGAAATGGATGATAAATGAATGAGTGATCATTTTCTTAATAAGATCATTCAGCAAACTCAAGAAAAATTGCGTTATCATAGAATTTCTGAAGCTAATCTTGATGCCAAAATACTTGTTGAATGGATAACGAATACAAATGCATCTGATAGAATCATTCAACCAAATTTACGTTTATCTCCTGAGCAAATGGTACAATTAGAACAAGCTGTACAACGACGTATTGCAGGCGAACCTGTTTATCGTATCATGGGGAAACGAGAATTTTACGGTATATCCTTTGCATTATCGCAAGATACACTCGAGCCACGACCTGATACAGAGACGTTGGTGGACCTTGTCTTACCTCTCCTAAAAAAATATGTAAAACAATCAGGAAAAACAACGCTACTTGATATGGGAACAGGCAGTGGCGCCATCGCTATTGCAATTCTTAAACAAATTCCTCAATCCTATGCAGTAGCTGTCGATATTTCTGAAAATGCTCTCAAAACCGCTATAAAAAATGCAAAAAATGCGGAAGTTATACATCGTTTTACACCACTTCTCAGTGATTGGTTTGATTCTGTTACAAATCGATTTGATCTCATTATTTCTAACCCACCCTATATTCCAGAACAAGATATCAAAAATCTTGCAAAAGAAGTGCGTCTACATGACCCATTACGTGCGCTAATCGGTGGAAAAGATGGTCTTGATTTTTATCGAAAAATCGCACATGACGCGGTGCATTATTTAAACAAAAAAGGCCATGTAGCTGTTGAAATTGGCTATTCTCAAGAAAAAAAAGTTTGTGATTTATTTGAAAAAAACGGCTTTCAGTGTATAAAAATGCACAGAGATTTGTGTGATATACCCCGCGGACTTCTCTTTACATACGATCATTAAAACTCCCAATCATCATCTACGGTAGCAACTGCCTTGCCAATAACATAGGAAGAACCAGAGCCTGAAAAGAAGTCATGATTTTCATCAGAGCTTGGTGATAAAGCTGCTAAAATAGCTGGATTAACACGACAAACCTCAGGGGGGAAAAGAGATTCAAAACCCAAATTCATTAAAGCCTTATTTGCATTATAATGAAGAAAAGCTTTAACGTCTTCCGTCAATCCAATAGAATCATAAAGATCTTCAGTATATTTGCATTCAATATTGTAAAGATCAAAGAGCAAGTCGAAAGCAAAATCTTTTATTTCTTGTTTCTTGGCCTCATCCAGCTTTGCAAACCCTAATTGAAATTTATAACCTATATAATAACCATGTACAGCTTCATCGCGAATAATAAGCCGAATTAGATCGGCTGTATTGCTTAATTTAGCGCGACTTGCCCAATACATAGGTAAATAAAAACCAGAATAAAACAAAAAGCTTTCAAGTAAAGTCGAAGCAATTTTCTTCTTTAGTGGATCATTCGCTTCATAACGCTCAAGTACTAGTCTAGCCTTTTTTTGCAAATAAACATTTTCTTCTGACCACCTAAAAGCATCATCTACCTCTACAGTTGAACACAAAGTTGAAAAAATAGAAGAATAAGAACGCGCATGAACTGCTTCCATGAACGCAATATTTGTTAACACTGCTTCTTCATGCTCTGTTATTGCATCAGCCATAAGTGAAATGGCTCCTACTGTATTTTGAACCGTATCTAAGAGAGTCAACCCTGTAAAAACACGAATCGTTAGCTTGCGTTCTTCTTCCTTCAAACTTGCCCATGAAGGAATATCGTTAGAAAGCGGAACCTTCTCAGGCAACCAAAAATTTCCAGTTAAACGATTCCAAACTTCAAGATCCCTCTCATCATGCAATCTATTCCAATTTACAGCAGAAACAACAGGATTCTTGGTTGTAATCTTTGTCATAAACTATCTCCTATAGACTGCATGAAACACAGCCATCCACTTGTGTTCCACTCAACGCTACTTGTCGCAATCGCACATAATAGATACTCTTTATGCCTTTTTTCCAAGCATAAATTTGCGCACGGTTAATATCACGTGTGGTAGCAGTATCAGGAAAAAACAGCGTTAACGAAAGACCCTGATCAACATGCTGTGTAGCAGCAGCATAAGTATCAATAATTTTTTCAGGACCAATCTCATAAGCATCTTGGTAGAAATTTAAATTCGTATTATCCATATAAGGAGCGGGATAATAGACGCGTCCAATTTTTCCTTCTTTGCGAATCTCAATCTTTGCCGCAATCGGATGAATAGAAGATGTTGCATGATTAATATAGGAGATAGATCCCGTAGGTGGCACTGCTTGAAGATTACGATTATAAAGCCCGTACTTAACAACTAACTCTTTAAGTTCTTGCCAATCTTTTTGGTCCGGAATCACAATTTTGTTACGCGCAAAAAGCTCTTGCACAAGCGGAAATTGTGGTTTCCATTCTTTCTCAATATATTTTGCAAAAAAACTGCCATCTGCATAAGTTGACTTTTCAAACCCTGCAAACATTTTTTGACGCTCACGTGCAATCAAATTGGAAGCACGTATTGCGTGATATGTCACAGTATAAAAATAAATATTGGTGAAATCAATCGCTTCTGGAGACCCGTAATAAATCTGTTCACGCGCTAAAAAACCATGCAAATTCATTTGTCCCAAACCAATTGCATGACTTTCAGCATTGCCCTTCGCAATAGAAGGTACACAAGCAATATCGCTCATATCGGAAACAGCTGTGAGAGCACGGACAGCAGATTCCACTGTTCGCCCAAAATCATCACTTTCCATTGCTTTTGCAATATTCATTGAACCAAGATTACAAGATATATCACTTCCAACAGTGCGATACGTTAAATCCGTTTCCAGTTCACTTGCTTCACTCACCTGTAAAATTTCTGAACATAAATTACTCATAACAATACGTCCAGCTATCGGATTGGCGCGGTTAGCAGTATCCTCAAACAAAATATATGGATAACCTGACTCAAATTGAATTTCTGCTAATGTTTGGAAAAAGACACGCGCACTTATTTTCTTTTTACGAATCTCTGCATTATCAACAAAAGACCGATAGTGCTCCGTCAAAGAAATATCGCTAAAAGATTGGCCTGTGACGCGTTCAATATCATAAGGTGAAAATAGATACATATCTTCATTATTACGCGCAAGCTCAAAAGTAATATCTGGAATAACTACACCAAGCGAAAGAGTTTTAATTCTGACCTTTTCATCAGCATTCTCACGCTTTGTATCTAAAAATTTCATAATATCTAAATGGTGTGCATGCAAATAAACAGCACCCGCACCCTGTCGTGCACCAAGTTGATTGGCGTAAGAAAAGGAATCTTCCAAAAGTTTCATCACAGGCAAAATACCTGAAGATTGATTTTTTATTTTCTTGATCGGTGCCCCTGCTTCTCGCAAATTCGTTAAACACAGCGCCACACCTCCACCGCGTTTCGAAAGCTGTAAAGCTGAATTTATCGAACGACCTATCGATTCCATACTATCTTCAACACGCAGCAAGAAACACGACACCAATTCGCCGCGCTGCTTTTTTCCTGCATTCAAAAATGTCGGTGTTGCAGGTTGAAACCGCCCTGTAATAATTTCATCCACAAGATTCTCAGCAAAAGCCTTATTGCCTTGCGCCAAATATAAAGCCACAAGACAAACACGGTCTTCATAACGCTCCAGATAGCGCTCCCCATCAAAAGTTTTTAGTGTATAACTTGTATAATACTTAAAAGCGCCCAAAAAAGTAGGAAAGCGAAACTTAAATGCGTAAGCGCGTTTAAAAAGTTTTTTGATAAAAGAGAAGTCGTAAAGCTCAAACAAAGATTTTTCATAATAGCCTTCTTCTATCAAGTAATCTATTTTTTCCTTGAGATTATGAAAAAAAACTGTGTTTTGATTAACATGCTGGAGAAAATACTGCCGTGCAGCAAGTCTATCCATATCAAACTGAATATGACCATTGTCGTCATAAAGATTAAGCATCGCATTTAATGCATGATAATCAATAACTTTATCGATATCATGCTTAAAAGAGATAGCTTCTAAAGAGGTAGCTTCTTTTTCTCCCAGTTCCAAAATATCTACCCCTTTTATTTCAGTACTACAAAGTATACAAAGTATATTTCGTAGATATTGTTAATCGTAATTTTGTCAATATTATAATTATAGTGGACTATATATTCTTCCTCTGCTAGATTCAAGATGTTTAGTTTTGCTATCGTTTAATGTAGACAAAATTACGATTTAATTTTTAGTTACGACATATAATGCTGAAATTTATTTTTTAATCTCTCTAGAATTCTTTTAACTTTTTTTGCACATAAGTAACATCTTCATCTGTCCCACGTAATTCAAAACGGTAGAGGCAAGGTACACGGCATTTTTCAGAAACGATCTTACCAGCTAAACCATAATTGCGACCAAAATTACGATTTCCACCACTGATGACACCGCGAATTAATTTGCGATTTTCTACTTCATTGAGAAAATGAATAACTGCTTTCGGCACAGCCATTCTCCCTTCACCATCTGCATATGTAGGGACAGCCAATACATAAGGCTCGTGAACTAATACAGATGGCTTTTTTTTATCAATCTTAAAAAGTCGTTGGCCAATCCGAGAGACAAAATGCTCAGTATTCCCTGTTGCATTCGAATAATAAACAATAAGCCCCATTAATCATAAACCTCATTAACCACAAAGACCATTAATCATATCTGGTCTAAATCCTGACCAATGATTTTCACCGCAAACAACCACTGGAACCTGACGATACCCAAGAGATTGAATAAAACTATATGCCTGTTCATCACGGGAAATATCAACAACACGATACTCAATGCCTTTAGCATCAAAGGCACGGTAAGTTGCATTACATTGAACACAAAACGGCTTGCTATAAATAATAACCGACATCTCTTCAACTTTCACAATTCTAAAAGCCCCTTAAAAGAATTAATATTAACAATTTCGTAGAATCAAAAATAACAAAAACCAGCACTTCTACATAAACGCATGTAGCTACAACATATGTAGCCATACCCTAATTTGAATAACATATAGCATTCTAAACTATAACTTAAATGCCCATACCCTTACGTCAATAATTTAAAAATTATGATGAGAATACATGATTACCCTACAACTTAAATAATAAACTCTTCCCTCAATTATAAAATAATCGCTTGCTTGCATTATACTTCCCTCCTTCTACCCTTTTAAAAATCAACAATGTAGTACACCAGCGCCCCAAGCCGCCATTCCCACACATCTTTATTTGCTTTTTTATGATACAAATTAACTGACTAACAAAGCTTCCCTTTAAAAGATACTTCAGTAGAAATATTACTTTACTCTTCAAAACTCTTCAAAAAAATATTTAAATATAAAAAAATACACTATTATTCTTTTTTGTACTTAATAAAATTGGCTATTTTAAATTAGAATCGCCAATAATTCTATAGCGCCACATCATCAAGAAGCATTCAATCACAGCTTTTTAATTTTTCATGACCCACTACTGAAAATTTTTACTCCACTCATTCCCAAAATATATGTAATTATATAACATTTTATTGACATATGTAATTATATAACTGTAATTATATAACATGGCTATCTCGGACAAAATAATGAAAATGGTATAGGTTATGGGTCTGCTTCTTGATGGTATAACATTAGGGTACATAAACAGGGTGATAATACAGAACTTTTCCGCACAGCTGATAGCTGGCTCGTTAGTTGCAATCACGGGTGACAACGGTTCTGGAAAATCTACACTACTTAAAGCCATTGCTGGTTTAATTAAACCCATGAGCGGTAAAATTACAAAATCAAAAAAAAGTCGTATTGCTTATCTTTCTCAACAGTGCGACATCGACAGAACATTTCCAATTGATGTAGAAACACTTATAAAAACAGGACTGTGGTCTTTTTGCGGATTGTGGAAAAAACAGCGTCCTTATCAACATAAAATTCAGAATGCACTTGAAATGGTTGGACTCACAGCACTCGCAACCAGATCGCTTGATGCGCTATCAAGTGGCCAATTACAACGTGCCCTTTTCGCACGTATCATTGTACAAGATGCCGATATTATCTTACTTGATGAACCTTTCAATGGTGTAGATCGTAATACTCAAAAAGACCTTCTTGCACTGATTACTTATTGGCAACAACAAGGCCGAACAATTCTTACAGCACTCCATGACCCCCTCATTGTGCAAGAACATTTTCCTCACATGATTCAAATTAACAAACAAAATGCTTTTTATGGAAAAACAGCACAATTTTTCATCAACAGCACTCATCACGTTATGTTACCTCTCATACCCAACTCTTTCCATGGCAATCCACTAAAACAACGCCCTCCCGTCAATGATTCTCACTACACTGGATTGTAATACGTGTACGCATTTTTTCTTGCACCTTTTATTGACTTCCATTTTATGCAAAACGCCCTGATCGGTGCGATTCTTTTATCCATCAGCGCCTGTCCCATTGGGGTATTTTTGATGTTACGTGGAATGAGTTTAACAGGAGATGCTATATCTCACGCCATACTCCCTGGTGTTGCCGCAGCTTTTCTTTTTTGTGGCTTCTCTCTCATATCTATGACACTTGGTGGAATTTTAGCTGGTATTATCGTTGCAGTAGCAACTGCCTTGATTTCACGAAATAGCATTCAAAAAGAAGATGCATCAATGACAGTCTTTTATCTTATTGCACTCGCAACAGGCGTCATTATTGTTTCACTAAAAGATTCAACGATTGATCTTCTCCATCTCTTATTTGGTTCAGTGCTTGCTATTAATACACAGACTCTCCACCTCATCACCACTATAATGCTGATCACGGTGTGCAGCCTCTGCATTTTTTGGCGCGCTCTTGTAATAGAAAGTTTTGACCCCTTATTTTTTAAATCACTCTCTCCATTAAGCAAATATGTTCATATATCGTTGCTTGGACTTGTGGTGTTAAATCTGGTTGGTGGTTTCCAGTCACTTGGAACATTACTCTCTGTCGGCATTATGATGATCCCCGCTATTACAGCCCGTTTTTGGCTTTCGCGCTTAGGTCCTATTTGCATACTTTCCATCTTTTTGGGAATCATCGCTAGCACATGTGGCCTACTACTTTCTTTTCATCTATCACTTCCTTCTGGTCCTGCTATCATTATCGCCGCAGGATTTATTTATCTTCTTTCCTGCCTCATAAGTCCGCGCGGTTTTATTGTAGCATGGTTCCCTCGCCTTATTTTATACTTCCCCCTCACCTTAAGGAGATAATGTGTCTAAATTTGTTCAACAAGTTGTTTTGCTAGGAATTCTCTTTTTGTTTTCCTCTTTTTCACCTTCTGCTTCTGCGCATAATAAAATTAGGGTTGTCGCGAGCTTTTCTATTCTTGCAGACTTAATAAAGAATGTAGGAGGCGACCATATTTCTATAACCACTTTTGTCGGGCCCAACGCGAATACTCACATTTATAACCCTACACCCCGTGACGCCAAAGCTCTTAAAAATGCTCATATCATTTTTATCAACGGTCTTCATTTAGAAGGTTTCATTGATCGGCTTATCACTGCAAGCGATACAAACGCACTTCTTGTCGAAGTTAGCGCCAATATCCCCCTCCTCAAAATCAAAAATCAAGAACATGACGTTGAACAAAATAGCCATAACAGCAACATTGATCCACATGCTTGGCAAACTATCCCTAATGTCGAAACTTATGTCAAAAACATCGCCATAGCTTTCTGTAAAGTCGATCAACCATCCTGTGCAAGCTACAGAAAAAATGCTGATGCTTACATCCAAAAGCTTCATGAGGTACAAACAATTATTACAACACAAATTGCTACCATTCCAAGAGATAAGCGTATTATTATCACTTCCCATGACGCTTTCGGTTATTTTGCTCAAGAATATGGTTTTACCATCCTTGCTCCTCAAAGTGCTTCAACAGAAGCTGAAGCTACTGCCGCTGATGTAGCAAAACTTATCAAACAAATTAAAACGAATAAAGCAACTGCACTCTTCGTTGAAAATATCTCCAATCCTCGTCTCATAGAACAAATTTCGCAAGAAACAGGTTTAAAAATTGGTGGCACACTGTATTCCGATGCCTTGTCAAATAAAAATGGTCCCGCTGCAACTTATCTCGACATGATGAAACATAATGTTGATACCATTATCGGCGCGATCACAAAACGCTAAGACATAAAATTATTTAAATACAATCAAACAATTTTCTTCAAAAATATCGTCAAGAAATTACAAAGTAAGTAGTGCAAAAGCTAAACAGCAATCACATCAGCTGCAAAACATTTACTGTTTATATCTTTGATTTCTCTTACTAATTTTCCCATTTTTAAATCATTTTTGTTCTTTCATCAAATAACTAAAACGGTTTCGTTAACATACGATAGTAATCACAAAGGAAAAACTAACAAATTTAAACGAATTCGTTTGACCTTTTGCTGGTTCCTGTTTAAATGAACCTACATATTTTTAGAACAGAACCTTCATGGCATGTTCATATGTAATATGTAATCTAGGGGAAATCTGTATTCCATAACTTCAAAAAGGGTGAACTATGGGTCGTCTTTATTTTTCCATAGCAGTATTTACGATCGCTACTACCGTAGCGACTGTGGGTTTTGCGCAAACGAAAATCAGCTTTTGGCATTCTATGAGTGGTGAGCTAGGAAAACAGACAGAAGAGTTTATTAAAGATTTTAATGCGAGCCAATCTGAATACGAAGTTGTTTCTTCGTTTCGTGGTGAATATGAAGAAGGTATGATTTCACTCATTGCGGCATTTCGCGGAAAACAACAACCCGTTCTCGCCCAAATCTACGAAGTTGGTACTGGAACTATGATGGCTGCAAAAGGTGCGGTTTATCCAGTTCATCAACTTATGACCGATACAAAACAAGAATTCGATCCTACAGATTATTTGCCTGCTATCAGCAGCTATTACTCCGATTCTCATGGGCGCATGCTATCTCTGCCATTTAATGCTTCAACGCCAATACTTTATTACAACAAAGATATCTTTAAAAAAGCAGGTCTTGACCCAGAACAACCGCCTAAAACATGGCAAGATATTGAAAATTTCTCAAAAAAAATTCTTGATGCTAAAGCAGCAAGCTGTGGTTTTACAATGGCTTATGCTGCCCAATGGGTTGGTATAGAAAATTTTTCAGCTTTGCATAATATTCCCTTTGGAACGAAAGAAAATGGTTTTAGCGGACTTGATTCAGAGCTCACGTTTAATGGGCCTTTACAAGTGCGTATGTGGACCGATCTTAAAAAGTGGTCTGATCAAGGTATTTTTCGCTATGGTGGCCCTTCTGGCGCATTAGATGCAACACCAATGTTTATGGCACAAAATTGCGCAATTTTTATACAATCTTCAGGTTCGCGCTCTGGGATTGTTTCCGAAGCTCAATTTAATGTTGGATTTGGTATGCTGCCTTATTATGATATAGGAGGCGCTCCACAAAATTCAATTATTGGTGGTGCTTCCATTTGGGTATTGAAAGGTCATACTTCAAAAGAATATGCGGGAGCAGCTGCTTTCCTTAAATTCCTTTCAAAAGCAGATAATCAAGCAAAATGGCATCAAAAGACAGGTTATCTTCCAATTACAAAGGCTGCTTATGAATTAAGCAAAGAACAACATTTTTACGATCAAAATCTGGGCGCAGATATAGCCATCAAACAGATTAATCTCAATCCACCAACAGTTAACTCAAAAGGAATAAGGTTTGGTAATTTACCACAAATTCGTTCTATTCTTGATCAAGAATTGGAAGCTGTTCTCAGCGGCTCTAAGCTACCAAAGAGTGGGTTAGACACAGCTGTTGAACGTGGTAATAAAATTCTCCGTGAATTCGAAAAAGCCAATCATTAAAATTTAATGATTGCCGTTAAAAATTAAAAAACCCAGCCTAAAAATTGGGTTTTTCTAATTCTTTTATCGCTAATTTGCTAATATGTCTCATTAAAGAACCCAAAAAATGCAAGAAAAATATGCATATTTTAAAAATAGCCGACTTCCTTATTGGCTACTCTTCCCTCAACTTACAGTAACTTTTCTGTTTTTTCTTCTGCCTGCTGCTCAAACAATAAAGCTTTCTTTTGTACGTGAGGATCCTTTTGGATTTACGACAACATTTATTGGCTTTGAAAATTATATAACGATCTTCTCTGATCCTATTTATATAAAATCATTGCTCACGACCGCGATATTCTCCGTCTCTGTTACTATTGTTGCAATGACAATATCACTTCTTTTAGCTGCTTCTGTTGATCGTGTTATCCATGCAAAAAAGGCTTATACGATGCTTTTGCTCTGGCCTTATGCAGTTGCTCCTGTATTGGCAGGTATATTGTGGTTGTTTATTTTTCATCCTACCATTGGAATTTTCCCTTTTTTTCTTGAAAAAATGGGTATTATATGGAATCATCGCATCAATGGTGTTCAAGCGATGATCCTTATTGTGATTGCTGCAAGCTGGCAGCAAATTTCTTATAATTTTCTTTTTTTTCTTGCTGCTCTTCAATCTATTCCGCGTTCTCAAATAGAGGCGGCGGCAATTGACGGTGCTGGTCCCTTTAAACGGTTTTGGACCGTGATCTTCCCGCAAATTTCCCCAACAACCTTTTTTCTTCTTATTATAAATATTCATCATGTTATGTTTGATACATTTGGTATTATCGATAACATGACCGCCGGAGGACCAGCACGTGCAACGAGCACACTCGTTTACAAAGTGTATGATGACGGCTTTAGAAATCAAATAATCGGTGGATCAGCGGCACAATCAGCCATATTAATGCTGATAGTTATCGTCTTGACATTTATCCAATTTCGCTGGATTGAACGTCGCGTACAATATTAGGAGAAGAATCATGGTTGAAAATCGTCCTATTTTAAGGTTTATGACCCATCTTATCCTGATTGCTGGTATTATCATTATTTGTTTTCCAGTTTATGTCGCTATTATTGCTTCAACCCATAGTTCAGCTTCGTTTAATACAGGAACAATTCCTCTCCTCCCTGGAAAATATGCTCTGGAAAACTATACAACAATTTTTAGTGATAAACTTGTACAGCTCGGCCTTCCGCGACTAGGACCACTTTTAATAAACTCATTTATTATGGCCTTTGGTATTAGTATTGGAAAAATTATTATTTCACTCTTCTCTGCTTATGCAATCGTCTATATGCGCTTTCCTTTCCGAAAAACTGCGTTTGCCCTTATCTTTGTTACATTAATGCTCCCTGTTGAAGTCCGTATCATCCCGACATATACTGTAGTTGCGGACTTAGGCATGATAAACACTTATAGCGGAATGATTATTCCACTCATTGCATCAGCAACTGCCACGTTTTTGTTTCGTCAGTTTTTTCTTACTGTTCCCGATGAACTTTTAGAAGCTGCACGTATTGATGGTGCAGGACCATTTAAATTTTTTAAGGATATTCTGCTACCTCTCAGCAAAAGCAATATTGCTGCTTTATTTATTATTATGTTCATTTATGGATGGGTACAATATCTCTGGCCTCTTATTGTTACAACAGACCAAGACCATCAAACCATCCTCGTTATTCTAAAGCAGCTTATTGTAGAATCACTTCAACATGATCCCCAGTGGAATATCCTTATGGCAATATCAGTCGTTGCCATGGTACCACCCGTTCTAATTGTCATCTTTATGCAGCGGCTTTTTGTCAAAGGCCTCATTGAAACGGAGAAATAACTGTGGCCACAATTCAGTTATCAAATATAAAAAAACAATATGACAATGGTATTTTGGTTATTAATGATCTTAGTTTAACCGTCGCAGATCGTGAACTTCTTGTTCTTGTTGGTCCTTCAGGATGCGGAAAATCGACCCTGCTGCGCATCATCGCTGGACTTGAACAAGTCACCTCAGGTGATCTTTACATTGACAACGAGCGTATCAATGACCGTGAGCCAGCTGATCGTGATATTGCTATGGTTTTCCAAAATTATGCACTTTATCCACACATGACGGTTCGTGGAAACTTAGAATATGGTCTCAAAAATCGGAAAACCCCAAAAGATGAAATTAAAAAGCGTGTTGCACATGCTGCAAAGCTTTTGCAAATAGAGCCATTTTTAGATCGTAAACCACGACAGTTATCAGGGGGGCAACGACAGCGTGTTGCAATGGGGCGTGTGATTGTACGCCAACCACATGTCTTTCTCTTTGATGAACCACTTTCAAACCTTGATGCGAAATTACGTGCACAAATGTGCATTGAGATTAAAGCGCTACAGCGCTCTTTAGGTACAACTAGTCTTTATGTCACTCATGATCAATTAGAAGCGATGACATTAGCTGACAGAATAGTTGTCATGAATAAAGGAAATATCGAACAAACTGGAACCCCTATGGAAATTTATGATCATCCAGCAACAACTTTTGTTGCTGAGTTCATCGGCTCTCCCCCTATGAATTTTCTGGATCGTCAAATTCTAGAACAATATTTGGGCAGTTCATTTTCTTGCAATAAAGAAACTGATCTCTTAGCATTTAGACCAGAAGCGGTTCTGTTAGGTGAATATCCAGATAAAGGGCCTGTTTTTCACACGCAAATTGAACTTATCAAGCCCATTGGAACGAGATGTCACGTTTTAACACGTTGGAATGATGATATTATCTTTACCGTTGAAACAAAAGAGCGCTTCACAGACGATTATGGACAAAGGTTAAGCTTTACCGTTGCCTATCAAAATTTTCACACTTTTAACAAAAGCACAGGAAACCGCACATAATTCATCATCGCGAAAATTTAGACCTGATAAATTTCATTCGCCAGTAACTCTCTTCATCACTTCTTTCTGCCCTTTCGTTTTATCTATATAGTGAATCTGTGTAGAATCGTTTTTATTTTTGTGAACGCAATTGTAAAGCAAGATCAGGCTGATCTGTTGTAATATAGTGCACAGGCATATCCAACCAATGTGATAAACGAGCCCTGCCGTTGATTGTCCACACACCTACCGTAAAGCCCGCATCAACCGCAGATTCTATAAAATCTTGTGAAGCAAGGGAGCCATACAAACTTAAATCACGATATCCTGATTTCTTCCATTCAGAAAAATGATGAAACATATCACCTTCAAAGTTATCAATACATGGACCAGAGGATATTCCTGCTTCAATGAAGGGACGAAGACAGGCAGGGTCAAAACTAATTGCGGAAACCCGTTCTGCTAAGTTTCGACTTTTTATCAACGCAAGTGCTTTTTGGGATAAAGTATATTCACGTTCAACCTCACCACATGTTTTGATTTCAAGATGCAGCGCAATATTGGTTGGCACTAAAAGATCAAGCAACTCTTCTAATAAAGGAGGAGATTCACTACTTCCTTTCACGCAAAGTTTTTTGCGTGTTTCATTATCAATATCGTGAATATATCCCTTTTTCCCCACCAATTGTTCCAAACGAAAATCATGAAACACAACCACTTCACCACTTTTCAGAAGATGGACATCACACTCAATTTCATCAACTCCCAATGCAACTGCATGACGAAACGCCGAAAGTGTATTCTCAGGATAGAGACTTGCTCCACCACGATGTGCAACAATTTTTTTCTCAGGCATATATTAGATTCCCTATTCTTGATGTTTTTTAGAATAATAATGGCTTACAAAATCAACTCCATATCCGCAAAAATTTAGATAAGGAATATTGCTAACTCAACCACTTTATTTGATAACGAGATGATTTGGATTTTCAATTTTTGACTCTAAGGTTATTATAAACTGCATGAGAGATATAATATAATATGTAATCAGTTGGCTTTCATCTTCATTCAAGAGCTGATTATCATGCGCAAGACTGTGGTAATTTCGTACGTTATTAAACTTTCCCATCACTTCAACGTTGAATTCCATAATACGCTCAGTCATAGAAGAATCTAAGTATTTACCGTTTTTTAATGTTTCCACATACTTTTCATAAATCACGTAAAGTGGCTTCTTCTCCTTCTTCTTACCTTTGACATCATAGACCTCAATATCATGCTTTTTACATATCTTACGGACATACCTTTCAAAATAGGTATGTAATGTATTTAACATACGATTAGATCTTCGCTCTCTAAGAGCTCCAAATATCTCATATGCAAATTCCCCAAAATCTTTACAATCAGCAATGAAATTGTAATCACTCTCATTTAGAAGGGGTAGACCAAGGAGACGATGAGAAATCATTTCGCAATCTATTCTCAATGGCAAACCACTTACGCTCGACAAATCCTGTGGTTTTGGAATACGCTTTATCAGTTCCTTAATGATAAGACCTACTGTGTTATTGTGCCCTATTTCCCAAAAAGCACGCATTCACTCCGCCTGTGAATTACCATATCTAGAGTATTCTTTTGCACTAATATCCACACCATACTGTTTGAAAAATTCTGAATAATCATAATCTGAAAAATTCAAAACGTTATTGCCACCCATCATAAATAACTTTTCAAGCTGTAAACGCTCTTCCTGAGTTAAATCAGACATACCATCCTCTCATAAATCAATAGGTTTAAAGAATAAAATTGATAATATTTTTTCTATTGGTTACACAGCACAAAGCACCATACTGATGCTTTAGACTCAAAGAAAACCATTACCATGCAATAGAAAAAAAGAGATTATTAATTATACCAAAACGTATCTAGGTACTAGGTAGCGCTACACAAAAAATGAAAAAATTCATATTTACAAGAGCTCATATGCTTTTAAATGTCATAAGATACTTGGTAAATACTCAATGTGTAATCATTCCCACTCGATGGTGCTAGGGGGTTTTGAAGTTATATCATACACAACACGGTTGATACCTTTAACCTCATTAATAATACGCGCCGCTGCCTTACTCAAAAATTCCATATTATACGGATAAAAATCAGCCGTCATACCATCTACAGACGTTACAGCACGAAGAGCACAAACAAATTCGTAAGTACGTCCATCACCCATTACACCAACGGTCTGAACAGGAAGAAGAACAGAAAACGCTTGCCAAATTTCATCATAAAGACCAGCTTTACGGATTTCATCAAGGTAAACAGCATCTGCTTCACGCAAAATTTCCAATTTTTCGCGTGTAACCGCACCTGGACAACGAATTGCGAGACCTGGACCTGGGAAAGGATGGCGACCAATAAATTGTTCAGGTAATCCTAATTCTCGCCCTAAAGAACGAACTTCATCCTTAAACAGCTCACGCAATGGCTCTACAAGTTTCATGTTCATTCGTTCTGGTAGCCCACCTACATTATGGTGGCTTTTAATTGTTACCGACTCACCAATAGCTGATACACTTTCAATAACATCTGGATAAAGCGTTCCCTGCGCTAAAAATTCTGCCCCTCCCATCTTTTGGGTTTCTTCTTCAAAAACTTCAATAAAAAGGCGACCAATCGTTTTGCGTTTTTTCTCTGGATCTGTTACCCCTTCTAGAGCATTGATAAACATATCGGCAGCATTAACATGAATAAGTTTTATGTTATAATGATCTCGAAATAATGTAAGAACTTCTTCAGCCTCATTTTTACGCATCAGTCCATGATCCACCAGAATACATGTCAGCTGATCTCCTATTGCTTCATGAAGGAGTACAGCCACAACTGATGAATCAACACCGCCTGAAAGACCGCAAATCACACGATTTTTTCCAACTTTTTTGCGAATATCGGCAATTGCGCGATCACGATAAGCAGCCATTGACCAATTGCTTTTAAGACCAGAAATTTTATGGACAAAGTTTTGCAACAGCTTTGCACCATCTGGCGTATGCACAACTTCAGGATGAAACTGCACCGCATAAAAATGGCGTTTTTCATCAGCAATAGCAGCATAAGGAGCACCTTTTGATGTCCCAATGACACGAAATCCTTCTGGCAAAGCCGTTACACGATCACCGTGACTCATCCATACTTGATAACAAGATCCTTTTTCCCAAAAACCATTAAAAAGTGCACTTTCTTCTTCTATCTCTAAAAAAGCACGCCCAAACTCACGTTCATGCCCAGCTTCAACTTTTCCTCCCAACTGAACACACATAACTTGTTCACCATAACAAATTCCAAGAACTGGAATACCAGCTTCAAAAATTTCCATAGGAGCACGCGGTGAATTATCATCAAGAGTCGAATAAGGACTCCCCGACAGAATAACAGCATCAGGCATCGTGTGCTTGATCCATTCTGAAGCCAACTGAAACGGAACAATTTCAGAATAGACACCCATTGCCCGCACTCGCCGCGCAATAAGTTGTGTAACTTGTGAACCAAAATCAATAATGAGAATAGTGCCTGAATGCGATGTACTCATAGAACCCCAATATAATTGCAAAAAATTAGTAAGTGAAATTTATTATTCAATCTTTCTCTTTTCACAAGCTACTTAGCACGAGAAAAATATTATTTTTATAAAAAAAGCATAAAAAGTAGATGAATGCTTCTATTACAAAATGGACTAATGCTTCTGTTGCAAAATAGATAAAAAAAAGCCATCTGTCTTCATTGCTGCTGGCGATAAAGTAAGCCCACAATTTGAAAAGATTGGTTGCACGGTCGCAAAACTAAAATGTCGCTGCCAAAGTTCTCGCATATTTATTGGATAAAAGTTAGGATTTTGCCGAAGAAAACGAGAAATTTGACCCTCATTTTCATCAACAAAAAGAGAACAAGTAATATAAACTAAACGTCCTTTTGGCTTAAGATAATCCAATACCTCATTCAAAATAATGCTCTGCTCTGTTTGACGCCGCTGCACTTGTTCTGGTGTTAAACGCCATTTCGCATCTGGACGACGACGCCATGTTCCCGTACCACTACATGGAGCGTCCAATAAAACAACATCCATCTGCCCTATTAATGGCTTTAATTCTTCTCTATGCGTCCTTGTCTGTACATTATGAACACCAGCCCGTCGAAGACGATCAAAAATAGGAGCTAAACGTGCTTTATCTAAATCATAAGCATAAATTTGCCCTTGGTTATTCATATCAGAAGCTAAAGCTAATGTTTTTCCACCAGCGCCAGCACAATAATCCAACACCTGCATACTTGCTTTCGCCTCGATAAGGTGAGCAACAATCTGAGACCCCAAATCTTGTATTTCAAAGTGTCCCTTTTGAAAAGCTGGCTCAACTTGAACATTAGGATGACGGCCAAATGCTTCAATCGGCGCAAATCTTAAAGCTTGCTTAAACCACGACAAAGATTGAACTTTGGTTCTTGCTAATTCTTTAAGCACCTTCTCTGGCGTTGCCTTCAAGTTATTGACGCGTAAATCTAAAGAAGGACGTGTTGCTAACGCAGCAGCCTCAATTACCCAATTGTCAGCGAATAAAGGAAGCAGATGCGCTTGACACCATTGAGGAATATCAGCACGAATATAGTCTGGTGCATCAACTAATTGCCGTTTTTGCCACAATTGACGCCGTTTAGCCTCTAATAACTGCGGAGCAAACCGATCTCCTTCTAACTCATCATCAATTTGCTCAATCGTCATTTTTCCAGTATCTAATAAAGTACCAAAAACAATATCCCGAATGTCATCACTATCCATACGCCACTGTAAAGAATAACGTCGCCTTAAGACATCATAAACGATTGTACCAATTGCTGCACGGTCACCTGCTCCAGCAAAACGATGAGAAAGCCCCCAATCTTTTAAAGCTTCACTTGCAGGACGGTGCCGAATTTCTATTTCTTTTAAAACATCTATTGCTGCCTGCAAGCGTCCACCTAATCGCATTCATTTCTCCTATTAAATTGCGAAAAATTTTAAACAATGTAAGCAAAAAAATTATCTTTTTCACTGCCAGCAGAACCTTCTCAAGATCATTCCCAATTTGCATTGAACACTAAATAATTTTGACCATACTTTTTCATAATACCCAAACTCTTCATCTAATACGCTATCCATTTACAATTTTTATCATTCTAAAACGTAATAAAATCCTATTGAGTTCTGCAATAGCAGAAATTATCAGCCATACATAAAATATCTTTTCCAGTTTGGAGCTCTATGCAAAAATTATCGAATCCTCGCTATTCCATAAACTTAAGTGTTTAATAGTTATATATAAGCAGCACTCAATATAAAATATTCAATATATTCAAAATGCTATCTTCCTGAAAAGCTAAGAAAATACATCTACCAAAACCATGGGAATTCATCTTATTCCCTAAAAAGCATAAGTTAATTTTTTACAAGCTGCTTGGAACTACTATTTAGCATAACCGTTTTCATTGTACTGGCAGCCTATGCCAGATAATTCAAAAGGAGAAAATAATGAATACTTACAATCATGGAAAAACAAGTTCCTCTAAATGCTCCCACAATACAGTGTCCTCAAACAATGGAAAAAAATCTATCCAAGGTGAGCAGACTAATACTCGCCAACGTACGCAAAAGGCAGGACGGAAAACTACAAAAAGTTAATCCTCTTTTCATATAATCCACGGAAAGAATTGGGATATTAACTTCCAATTCTTTTCCTCTGCATCCTTAGAATTTTGTATATAATTTATAAAAAGAAGAAATGGAAATTCCCATATCTTTTTCTAAAGGAGCTGTATATTATTGCAAAATGGGTCTAAACTTTTATACGTCAAACAGGTCTCCGATAGTTTGGGCTCTCCCTTGTAATAGAAACATCATGTGTATGACTTTCATGAAGTCCAGCATTAGTAATACGAACGAACGTTGCTTTTTCACGAAACTCCGCTAAGTTTTTTGCCCCAACATAACCCATTGAAGCACGCAATCCACCAGCCAACTGGTGCAGAACCGATGCTATAGGACCCTTGTACGCAACTTGCCCCTCGACACCTTCAGGAACTAATTTAAGTTCATCACGAACTTCATCTTGAAAATAGCGATCCGCTGATCCTCTCGCCATAGCACCAACTGATCCCATACCACGATATGCTTTAAAAGACCGTCCTTGATAAAGATAAACTTCACCAGGACTTTCTTCTGTTCCTGCTAAAAGAGAACCGATCATAGCAGCGCAGGCTCCACCTGCCAAAGCTTTAGCAAAATCACCTGAAGCTTTAATCCCACCATCCGCAATCACAGGAATACCTGCTTTATCAGCAATTTCTGCAGCACTCATAACAGCCGCAAGCTGGGGAACACCAACACCTGCAACAATTCGCGTTGTACAAATAGAACCAGGACCAATACCAACTTTTACTGCATCTGCACCATTATCAATTAAAGCTTGTGTTGCTTGCGGAGTCGCCACATTGCCAGCAATAACAGCTGTAGACAGTGCCATTTTTTTAATACGCTCAACCGTTTCTAGCACACGCTGAGAATGCCCATGAGCCGTATCAATTACTAGCACATCGACACCTGCGTCAATTAACCGTTCAGCTCGCTCAATCCCATCATTTCCCACACTACTTGCAGCTGCAACACGCAAGCGACCTTGAGAATCTTTAGCAGCATTTGGATTTAATTGCGCTTTTTCAATATCTTTAACTGTCACCAAACCAACACAACGATTTTGTTCATCTACAACCAATAATTTTTCAATGCGGTGATGATGTAAAAGATATTTCGCTTCATCAAGTTGAACATTTTCACGCACTGTGATCAAATTTTCATACGTCATTAATTCATGAATTTTTTGTTTTGGATCTGACGCAAAACGCACATCTCTATTCGTCAAAATGCCAACAAGCCGCCCAGCAGTTTTGCCCTCAGTACCATTTTCAACAACTGGAATACCTGAGATACCGTAAGAGCGCATCAAAGCTTTCGCTTCTTCAAGCGTTGCATCTGGTCCGATTGTCACTGGATTAACAACCATACCAGATTCAAATTTTTTTACCTGACGCACTTCTTCCGCCTGCTCCGCAGGAGACATATTACGATGAATGACACCAAGACCACCTGCTTGAGCCATAGCAATTGCCAAACGAGATTCTGTTACAGTATCCATCGCAGCAGAAAGCAACGGCAAATTTAGCTCAATATCAGCTGCTATACGCGTTTTAATATCAACTTGGCTAGGCATAATAAGAGAGTGACCTGGCTGTAAAAGCACATCATCAAAAGTCAGTGCCAATGCACCCGTCCCCGTTTCAACAATTTTTGCCATAACCAAATTCCTTTAATAACAAAATACCGCAAGTAACTCTACAATTGCGGTTTTCATAAATTGTAGATTGGCGGCGAATTATGCCATGCTACAAACAAAATGAAAAGGAAAATAAAAAAATTTGATATGTAAATTTGTAAGATTTATAATTGTGATTCAATAGGCAGCCAACTCACTATTTTTGCAAATGCGCGACGTCCAAAATTACTTTCTGGCTCATAATCAACACTATATTGCCTCTCATTTTCAATAAAGTCCCAATAAATATGGTTATTATCATCAAGGCGAAGACAATAACTCATTTCACCAGTTGTTTCCTCAGAAAAAAGCAAATCCAACATAGCTGTAATTGGAGCACATTCAAAAAGAATGCCCATTTCTGTATTTAACGCAGCCGAACGGGGATCAAAATTAAAAGATCCAATAAAAGCGGTTTTGTTATCAATTAAAAAAGCTTTTGTATGTAAGCTTGCTCTACTTGATCTAAACAACCGCAACCCATGGGTGTCTCCATCTGGCTTTAACTCATAAAGCTTAACACCACTTTTCAACAATGCCTTACGATATGGCACATAGCCACCATGCACAAGTGCTACATCAGTAGCTGCTAAAGAATTAGTAAGAATTTTGACATCAACGCCTTTTGAAACCAAATTGCTAAAGTTTTGCGTCCCTATCTTACCAGGAACAAAATAAGGTGATGTAATCTGAACAGTTTTTTTGGCATCCACAATAATCTGTGAGAGTACCTTCATAAGCCAATTTCCCGTTTTTTTGCGTAGTGCTTTTTCTGGAGGATCAGAAAGAACAACAACTTTATCTGCTAAAAATAATCGCTTTCCTGTTTGGATAAAATACTCAAAATTAACATGCTCTTTGACATAATCGAGGTAAACCTTGGCAACTTTAGAATCACGGAATTTTCGTAATTGATCCCTCCAATAGCCAAGATTGTTCGCATTTTTAGGAACAACTAAAGTATGGATCGGTAATACTACAGCGCTATTCCAAAAATCATCAAAGATAGTTTCCACTTTTTTAACCGACGGGCCGATTAACATCAAATCTAAATCTCGAAAACGTGATTTTTCACCTGCGTCAAAATAAGAATCTGCAAGATTGCGCCCTCCAACAAAAGCCACTCGACCGTCCACAATGAAAGCCTTATTATGCATTCTACGTGTTACAATGATTGCCCGCAATATAATCTCTAAACCACGGCGTAAACCACCTTTACGTGACCGTCCTGGATTAAACATTCTAACTTCAATATGAGGATGTTTATCCAACGCAATATAAGCTGGATCCCGTGCCTGAGCATTAATATCATCTAAAAGAAGACGTACTCGAACACCACGATCAGCTGCTTCCACTATTTCACTCAACAGCAAGCGACCTGTTAAATCATCATCCCAAATGTAATACATTAAATCAAGACTACGTCCAGCCTGTGCTGCTCCTATCGCACGAACACAAAACGCATCCAAATTATTGATAATGAGCGAAAGGGCATCTTTATCAACACCCAATCCATCCTTCTCCTTAGCTAATTTACTCACTATACGATCAAATTCAGTTTCATCTTTCTCAACGGTAAATGCGTAAGAACACTTCCCTCGAGCATTTTTAATAAAACGACCATATGTATAAATTGCTAACATAGACGCAACAAAAAAAAATATGATAAAATCGATAACAATCTGCAACAAAATCAAAGAAGATCAACTTTCTATTTTCAAGCCATCGCACCACCATTGATACGAACCATAATTAAAATTAAGGATTCTATCTCAAATCATACAATAAGCAAAATGCCATCCGTTTGCTTAAAAGAACATAAACACGACACCAATAGCTCTAAAACTTTAACTCGAGTATCGAAAAACATGAAAACTGTATCTCTTAAGTGCAAACTTTACTAAAATAATAAAAACTTATATAAACAAAAGAGGTAGCAATAGTTCCATTAAATAAAATTTTATACTCATTGAATTTACAAAATTATCCTCAATAATTGAGCCTTGCAATAAATGATATCCTTTTAAAAGCTTCAATTCCTCTACGCCCTTCACAGAAGCTACTATCCATTTTTGAAAATCACACTTTTTCTTTATTCATGAAGTGAAATTTGCCGTAGACTTTACTTCTGCTCTTGGCTGTTTATTGTTTTCAATTCATCTATTTTACGATAAAGTGTAGAGCGTCCAATACGAAGACGGCGAGCAGCCTCACTTATACGCCCCTTATAATGCTTAACTGCTTTCTCAATAATATCATGTTCAATGTCAGCAAAAGTACGGACATGCCCATCGGCATTCAAAAACTGTATTGATTCTTCATTATATTCTGAAACATGACTCTCAATGATATTTGGAACACTCACGACTGCATTTCCCATTAACTGCGGGAAGTCGCGAACAGTTAGCAAAGGCCCTTCACTAAGTAAAACTGCACGAAATAAAAAATTCTCAAGCTCATCCCGATTACCAGGCCAATCATATTGCATGAGCAATGAAAGAGCTGATCCTGCTAAACCATGCACATGCAATCGCCCTGTTTCAGTAATAATTCTATCAATCAAACGTTGCGTAAGCTCTGGAAAATCATCTCTTAATTCTCGCAAAGCAGGAACACTAATCGATAAGTGAGAAAGCTGTTCAAATAAACTGCGCGAAAAAAAATCTTCTTTCACCAAATCTGCAAGCCGCGATGTTGAAATAGCAATAATCCGAAAAGGAAAATTTTCGTCCTTTATAGTCTTTGCTCTCTCTTTAAGATAACGTGCAAAACGCTTTTGTTGTATGGGCTCTAGTCGATCAACATCACAAAGACAAAGTGTTCCCTTCTCAAGAGAAGTAACTAATGGTAAAAATTCTTCAACCCACTGACGATTTTCTTCTTCTGGATCAACAATAGCTGAACATTGGAAACGAATAAAAGCCCCTTCCGACAACAAACCTTCATGATGAATAATACGAGCTAATGTTTCACGACCAGTCCCCGCTTCTCCTTCAATCAAAAGATTCTGCAACGAAGCTGTCGCTCTTTTTGATTGTTCTAGAACCGTCTGCATTGCTTTACTTTTTATGCAAAGGTCAGAAAATTGTAAATGATTTTCATTCTTGCGCCGAATATAATGAATCTCACGTTCTAATGCAGAGACAGAAGCGAGCATATCTAGAGTGATTCTCAATCGTAGCGGTGTAACTGGATAAATCCAGTAATCAATAGCTCCAGCTGTTAAAGCCTTTTGGAGTAACTCTTGATTATCTTGTTGCGCTATCACAACAACAGGAATAAAAACACCAGCGACTCTAATCATTTTTATCAAGTCACTCACACTCAAATCGCTCATAACAATATCAAGAAGTGCAAGCACAATATTTTTACGTCTGTGTAAAAGATCAACCGTGCGCAGACCATTTTCTGCTTCAATAACACGGTAACCAAGGCCTCGAAGCATAGCAGAAAACTCTATACGTTTCCCGTAATCTTCGCTTGCAACAAGAATAGGACCAATCATAACTTTAATAATCTCCTTTGAGATTACCAAGCGGCTTAATGTAAGAATTGTTGTAAACCATAAGAATATATCTCACCTCTTGTGCTTCACGTACAAGCTTCATCAAGCTATTAATTAAATACAACATTAAGGCATTTTTTTCTAATTTTTTGTTTTTTCATTGATTATCATAAAATTTTTCGTATTGACTAATAGAGTAATTTAATAATGTTATAAAAGTTAAAACGCATAATAACAGAACTTAGAGTAAAACAAATGAAGCACAGCTGCCGCACTTTATGTCTTATAATCACCGCTTTGGCTTTAGTCTCGTGTGGTTTTTTGCAAGACTATGGACAAAATATATCAACTGGCATTAACGGTGAATGGGTAGATGAAAACGGTATCATTTCTTCTTTCCGTGATGGTATCTTTGAAACACGAGCAGCAGATACACGAGAAAAATTGTCAGAGGGCACCTATTATTATGTCAGTACTCAACACGTAGAAATTGAAATACATTCAATTCTTCGTGGCACAATATCCCGAGTAAATTGTGTGATATCGCATAACACAATGCAACTATTTTGCACACCAAGTGTAGGGTCACAATTTATCCTTAAACGAAAATTTTAAATAAAAGCCGAAGCTGCATAGAATATGCAGAACAGACTCAAAGGTCATGCTCTCTTCTTCTAATGCAGCTTTCCTTTCAGATATTTAAAACACTGACACAATTATTTGTTAGATATTTATTAGAGAAGCCTGCATACACGGAATATGTGAAACAATTATTTTTTCCAATAGGAACTTTAATGGCGCTGTTCTACAGTAAAATTTTTTTATTGTTGAAGCTATTTTTCTATCAAATAAAATTTTATCCGATATAGATACTCATCAACTCAAGCAGCGCCAATACGCAAAAGATCATGAAAGTGAACAATTCCTACGGGCTTTTTGTCTTCAACCACGAAAAAAGCTCCAATATGATGATCATTAATAAAAGCTGTTGCAGCACCAACAAGCATATCTGGACCAACAATTTTGGGATTTTTGGTCATCACCTCATCAACACTCAATTTCGATAAGTTCACGTGAATGTTACGTGCGATATCACCATCAGTCATAATCCCGATTAACTCACCTTTTTGATTTACGACGCCAACGCAACCAAAATGTTTTTTAACCAAAATATTCATAGCATCAACCATAGCTGTTCCCTGCACAACTAAAGGAATACTATCACCCCAATGCATAATATCACGCACATATTTAAGGCTTGCACCAAGAGAACCACCAGGATGATAAATTTTAAAATCCGTTGCAGTAAAACCACGCATTTCTAAAAGAGCAACAGCTAATGCATCTCCCATTGCCAATTGCATAACTGTTGAAGTTGTAGGAGCAAGCCCATGAGGACAAGCCTCTTCTACCTTTGGCAACAAGAGTACAATATCAGCTTGTCGTCCTAAAATAGAATGCTCACCCGCTGTCATTGCAATAAGTGGGGTACGAAAACGTGCAGCATGACTCATAATGCCACTTAATTCCAAGGTTTCGCCTGACCATGATAAAGCAAGAATAACATCATCAGACCCAATCATACCAAGGTCACCATGATTAGCTTCTGCAGCGTGTACAAAAAAAGCAGGTGTTCCTGTTGAAGCTAAGGTTGCAGCAATTTTCGTCCCTATATGACCACTCTTCCCAAGCCCCGTAATCACCACACGACCACTAGCATTCCTGATGGTTTGAACAGCAGCTTCAAAAGAGGAAGAAAGGCTTCCCAGAAGAGCTGCTTCAAGAGCTTTAAGCCCTTGTTTTTCACTTGTAATAGTTTTAAGTGCCGATATAACAGCGCTCTGTAAAACTGACATATGAGAAGAAGACTGTTGCGTCATAACCAAATCTGATAAATGAAATTAAATGGGAGACCTATATCATTTTTCAATTTTAATACCTTTAAGAAAATTCTTCAAGGAAGCAGAAACCTGCCTATGCATATCAGCGCGCGCTAAGGAAAATGCAATATTTGCTTCAATAAAACCAGCTTTAGAGCCACAATCAAAAGTGTGCCCTTCTAACTGAAAACCAAAAAAATCCTGCTCATTTGAAAGGCGTACCATCGCATCTGTTAATTGAATTTCATCCCCTGCTCCTCGCTCTTGATTAGAGAGAATATCAAAAATTTCTGGCTGCAAAATATAACGTCCATTGATGTACAGATTCGATGGTGCCGTTCCTTTTATTGGCTTCTCTACCATTTTTATGATTTCAAAACCATTTTCAATTTGTTTGCCTTTTTCAACGATCCCATATTTATGAGTCTCTCTAGGATTGCACTCTTGAACCGCAATAATATTACCCCTACCGATTTTTTCATAAAGATTAATCATTTCAGAAAGGCAACCTCTTTTCGCTTGCATCAACATATCTGGTAACAACAAAGCAAAAGGTTCTTGCCCAACTAATTCGCGTGCACACCAAAGAGCATGTCCTAACCCTAAAGGCTGCTGTTGCCGAGTAAAAGAAGTCATACCTGGTAGAGGTTGTAAAGCGTGCAAATGCTCAAGCTCTTCTTTTTTACCACGTTCAGCAAGCACTGTATATAATTCAACTTGCGCATCAAAATAATCTTCAATGACTGCTTTATTGCGTCCAGTAACAAAAATAAAATGTTCAATACCAGCTTCACGCGCCTCATCTACAACATATTGAATAACAGGCCTATCAACAATAGTCAGCATTTCTTTAGGAACTGTTTTTGTTGCAGGAAGAAAACGAGTACCAAGACCAGCTACGGGAAATACTGCTTTTCGAATTTTATGCACTCTTATCCTCCTGGTTAAACATATAATTTTTCACTTCCTACATCTTAACGAATTGTTTTAATTACTATTATAATAAACAAGAAAAGAACACAAATGAGATAATGTATGAGAAAGTATTTCTTTAAAAAAATAACCCACTTTAGTTTTTACTTATTTGCTTGAAAACATAACCAATTAAGCCAAATAAAAAAATGAAGTTATCGTATATCAAAATACTTGAACAGTAATGGAAATTGAAAATGCAAAAAATAGAACCTAACACTTTTTCTTCTTCAAGAAAATTTATAAATTGGAGCACTATTATCATTTCTTTAGTTATTGTTTTTTATGCTTTTTCAATGTTTTTTGCACCACTTTTATGCGCTGATAGCGGTTTTAAAAACTGGATTAAAGAATTTAAACAAACAGCTTTAGCCAACAATATTTCATCATCTACGTTTGATATGGCTTTTAAAAACGTCAATACAATTGATCCTGAAGTTTTAAAAAAAGCTGCATACCAGCCAGAATTTGTGGATTCTTCATGGAACTATTTCGATAATCGTGTCCATGATATTGCAATTGTAGAAGGACAACGGCAAGCTAAAAAATGGGAAAAATGGCTTCCTAAAATTGAAGAACGCTTTGGCGTTGATCGCCACATCCTCCTTGCTATTTGGTCAATGGAAAGCAGTTATGGAAAAGTTTTAGAAAACAAAGGTGTAATGCGTGATGCCATTCGTTCACTTGCAACCCTAGCCTATGCTGATAAAAAACGCGCAAAATATGCACGCACACAACTGATTGCTGCCATGAAGATTCTACAAAGTGGTGAAATTGAACGCTCCCAACTTACTGGGTCTTGGGCTGGTGCATTGGGACATACACAATTTATTCCAAGTAGTTATCTTGCCTACGCCGTTGATATGGATGGGAGTGGACGACGTGATATCTGGACCTCTATTCCAGATGCTCTCGCGACCGCTGCTAATCTTCTTCACATGAATGGCTGGCAGTCCGATCTCCCTTGGGGAATAGAAGTCAAATTACCACAAGAGAAAAATCTTCCCAACGATTGGCATTCCTTTGAACAATGGAAAAAGCTAGGTGTAAAACATGCAAGCGGCCATTCTTTTCCTTCATCATCTGAGCTCGCAATATTAAAGTATCCAGATGGCCCAAAAGGACCTATATTCTTAGTAACAAAAAATTTCTTTGTTATTAAACGTTATAATAATGCAGATCGTTATGCTTTCGCAGTTGCTCTTTTAGCTAACCGAATTGCAGGACGTCCGGGATTGGTTCAAGATTGGGATCGACCTTTTCAGCCTCTTACTTTTCAAGAATGTAAAGAACTGCAATCTCGTTTAGCTGTACGTGGCTATTATAAAGGAGAAGTTGATGGCAAAATCGGTACTGCCTCTAGAAAAGCAATTAAAGATTTTCAGCTGCACCATGGCTTAGAGAATAATGGACACCCTTCCCCTGAAGTTCTATTCCTCCTTCGAAAACAATAATTTGGAGTAAAGTGCTTGTTTCACTTCCGTTTAATGCACTTGATTTGCCTGCTTTTTTTTACTTTTTCTCTTATTGTAATACAGCAAGCTCCAAGTGAGGCACAAAATTTTTTCGAATCGTTGTTTGAACATAAAAAACAAGAACAACAACCACAAATTATAGAACAAAAAATATACAAACCACAAAAAAAAATTGTAACACAAAAATCTGTACAAAAACTAAAAGAAGAAAAAGTGAAACGTATTCTCGTAATAGGAGATTTTGTAGCTTTTGCGGTTGCTGATGCGCTCAAAAAGCTTTTTACTGAAAATCACGATATAATCATCATAAATAATACAGTGCCAGATTCTGGCTTAGTTCGAACGGATTATTATTCTTGGAAAAACAATATTTCTGAACTCATTGATAAAAATAAACCTCAAGTTATTGTTATGATGATCGGTGCAAATGATAATCAACCAATCACAACACCTAACGGCGTACTCAGAACAGTAGATCCAGAATGGATGAACATCTACAAGCAAAGAGTTACTGAAATTGCTGAAAGTCTTCATAATTCTGGCAAACCATGGATATGGGTAGGACAACCTGCTTTTAAGAATAATAATTTAACACAGAAAATGCGAATCTTTAATACATTTTATAAAAATGCAACAGAAACAAAAAAAGGATGTTTTATCGATATTTGGGATGGTTTTATTGATGCAGAAGGTCAATTTTCTTTTTCAGGCTATGATGTTAATGGGAAAACAATAACACTCCGTACTCATGATGGTATTAACTTTACTTCTGCTGGCAAGCAAAAAATTGCCTCTTATTTGAAAAGAAAATTGGAAATTATTTTAAATTTTCACCTATCATCCTATGAAAATATATATCCTATCAATACAAATACTCTGCAATTTATACAAGAGCCACATAATATTAAGCGCCAACCTCCAATAACCCTCGATAACATGGCACAACAAAATACCCACCTACTCAACAAAATAGATTCAAGCTTCATGAAAAAATCATGGTCACCTCCAAATGGTCACCAGATAGACCGAGCTGATAATTTTTCTTTTCCGTGATGCCCTTTAAAAACATAAAACTTGCCCTTTTTCAAAAACAAAGATTCATATAGAAAAAGCCTATTCTACATGATTATGGATGCGCCAAAAACTCATACGAATTTCAACCGCAAAAAGGAATATAAAATGGTATGGTATGAACCATACCATTATACTTTACAATCCACGTTTTTTTATCATCGCCTCTGATGAAGGCAACCGCCCCCGAAAAGCTTTATACAGCTCCTCTGGATCACGACTTCCTCCAGCAGAATAAATAAAATGCTTTAACCGATCAGCGAGCTCTGAATTAAACACATCACCTGTTTCTTCAAAAGCCTGAAAAGCATCAGCATCAAGCACTTCTGACCACATATAAGAATAGTAACCAGCAGCATAACCATCACCTGAAAATATATGTGTAAAATGTGGAGGACGATGACGCATGATAATTGTATCAGGCATTTGTAATCTTTCTAATTCCTGATGCTCGAATATTGTTGGATCAGTTACCGTTTCTCTCTGATGAAAAGCCATATCCACTAAAGCTGATGAAATAAATTCAACTGCAGAAAAGCCAGCATTAAATGTCTGTGCCGCTACAATCTTATCCATCAATGCTTGTGGCATGGGAAGTCCTGTTTTTGCATGCGTCGCGTAAGATTTTAATATCTCTGGTACAGTTAACCAATGCTCGTAAAGTTGAGAAGGAAGTTCAACAAAATCACGCGAAACCGACGTCCCCGACACAGATGGCCATGTTACATCAGAAAGCAAACCATGCAATGCATGTCCAAATTCATGGAAAAGCGTACGTGCATCATCAAGTGATAAAAGAGCAGCTTCCCCTTTGGGTGGTTTAGCAAAATTACAAATATTGTAGATAATAGGCTTTTGTCCACTATCCAATTTATGTTGCGATCGCAGGTTGCTCATCCATGCACCAGAGCGTTTTGAAGAACGCGCAAAATAATCACCAATGAAATGCCCAAGCAAACTGCCATCAGACTTTTTTACTTCCCATAAACGTGCATCAGGATGCCATAGTGCAACAGTATTTTTTTCTTCAAATGAAATCCCAAAAAGCTTTTTTGCTACGGTAAAAGCTGCTTCAATCATACGATCAAGCTGAAAATAATATTTAATTTCAGCTCCGTTAAAAGAAAATTTTTCAGTGCGAAGTTTTTCCGTATAATAGCGCCAATCCCAAGCCGCTAAGAACTCATTACTTCCCTGACTTTTTGCAACATTTTGCAATTCAACCTGTTCACTAGCAGCCTTAGTTTTTGCTCGTTCCCACACAGGTATAAGCAAATCCATAACTGTATCAACACTCTTTGCCATGGTATTATCAAGTTTCAGGTCTGCGAATGATTTATACCCTAATAATTTAGCCTGCTCATTTCGAAGTGCAATAATCTCCACAATAATTTTTCGATTATCATTATCATTGTTATTTTCACCACGTTTAGACCAAGCTTTAAATGCTACTTCGCGCAAATCGCGACGATCTGAGAATTTTAAAAATGGTTCAATAATTGAGCGCGCCAATGTTAATGCATAAGCTCCCTCATTGCCTCTTTCACACGCAATTTCCTTCATAGAAGCAATAAGATCATCAGGTAAACCAGTTAAATCTGTTTGCTCTAAAAATAAAATCCACTCAGCTTCATCTTTTAAAACATGCTGACCAAAAGTAGCACCTAAAAAAGCAAGCTTTTCATTAATTTCAACAAGCCGCTTCTTTCCTTTTTCATCAAGCTTTGCACCATTACAAACAAACTTTTTCCACCATAATTCAAGTACACGTGTCGTTTCACTATCGTACACACCCTGTCGCGACTGCTTATAGAGCACTTCCATTTTAGAAAATATTCGTGCATCCATCATAATTTTTGAAGAATACCGAGAAAGTTTTACAACAAATTCTTGTTCTAATTGCTGAATAAATGCATTACTATGAGCACTTGAATGCAAAAAAAATATTGAACATACACGATCAAGTGTTTTGCCAGAAAGTTCAAAAGGCTGCAAAAAATTCTCAAGCGTTGGTGATTCTTGTATTGTTGCAATTGCCTCTATTTCTTCTTCTGCTTCTTTAAGTGCTTGCTCAAAGGCAGGTTTAAAATCATTATCACTTATTAAAGTATAATCAGGAAGTCCCGCAAATCCCTTCCAGTTCAGCACTGCTGCTTTTGTCATAATACTCTATATCTCCATTATAAACTTTAAAATGTAATAATTAATCTCATTATATAAATAATAATAATTGATAATACTGTAAATTTTATTTATTTTACTTCAAAATAAACTTTCAAAATTATATTTAAATATAAAAAAATATTAAAATAACTTAATCATTAAAGATAAAGCAAAATAACAATTTTTACATATTGTACTTATAAAACTGTCCACCGGTTGTGATTTATCCTTGACTTTACTTTAAATATTAACAATTGAAAGCATATGTTGGGAGGGGTTTTTTTAAGCCTTCCATAACTTTTAATTCGTCTTAATCCATAATATCTAAATTTATAATTCTCCAGTCCTTTGGAAGGTATTTTATCATGACTGAAATTAAAACAACCCTTGAATTTAAAAAATTTTCTCCTGAAGCTCTTGCTGAAGAATTAAAAAGTCGGCATTTTGCCGATTCAATTGATATCATCAATGATCTTGATATCATGGAACGTGTGACTATTCTTAGTCTCTTACCCCTTGATTATACCATTGAACTTTTTGATAAACCAGAACTTGAACAATCTGCAGCTATTCTTGAACTTTTACCTGTAAATCGTTCTGTTGAAATTCTTGACGGTATGTCCGCAGACGCCGCTGCAGACGTTTTTCAAGAAATGGATGAAGAAACGCGCACACGACTTTATGCCTTGCTTAAACCCTTAACGCGATCTGAGCTAAAAAAACTCACAAGTTATCCTGATCACACCGCTGGTGCACTCATGACAACAGAGTTTATAGCAGTACCAGCAAACTGGACTGTAAAAAAGACTCTTGATTACATTCGTGATGTCGAACGAACACGCGAAACAGTTTACACAAGCTATGTTATTGATCCTAAAATGGGCACTCTTCTCAAAGCTATTTCACTTCGTAATCTTATTCTTGCTTCACCCGATGAGCCAATTCTCAATGTCCCTACACGTGATACACCCATCACAATATCGCCTTCCACGGATCATGAAGATATTGCTCGCCTTTTTCAACGTCACGACCTTCTCTCTGTGCCAGTTGTTGATGAAAACAACCATGTTATTGGTATTGTAACTGTCGACGATGTGCTGGATACTATGGTCGATGAAATGAATGAAGATGCCTATAAATTTGCAGGTATGGAAGCTCTCAATAAACCATATATGCAAATCGGCTTTCTTGAAATGATGCAAAAACGCGGTGGCTGGCTTGCCTTACTTTTTATCGGTGAAATGTTGACTGCAAGCGCCATGCAATATTTTGAGACAGAGCTTGAAAAAGCGATTGTCCTTACATTATTCATTCCTCTTATTATGAGCTCAGGAGGAAATTCTGGATCACAGGCAACATCGCTTATTATCCGTGCATTAGCTCTACGCGAGCTCACACTTAAAGACTGGTGGAAAGTTATCATTCGTGAAATTCCAGCAGGACTATCTCTTGGTACATTACTTGGAATCATTGGAATTACACGCATTATCATTTGGCAGCAATTGGGTATCTATAACTATGGTGAACATTGGTTTGCTATTTCCATGACTGTAGGTGCAGCTTTGATCGGAGTCGTTACATTTGGTTCCTTCTCTGGCTCTATGCTCCCTTTTATCCTCAAAGTTTTGAGATTTGATCCAGCAAGCGCTTCTGCTCCCTTTGTAGCAACCTTAGTAGATGTCACAGGTATTGTAATCTATTTTTCTGTGGCTTCCCTTATTTTGTCTGGCACCCTGCTTTAAAATGTTAAAAAAAATACAACTCATATGCAACCTATGATCTTGTTTAGTTAAGAGAATAGGTTGCATTATTTATTTTTTCATTGCATATCCCACAAAAATGCTCACATTATCAATGTGTTTTTTATAAAACTCTACAAAACCAATTCAATAAAATATAAAAAAACCTTTACAGACAGTTTGCCATAAAAATATTTACTCCTCTTCCCAAATTATAAAAAAACATGTAAAAGGCTCTATGAACATCAGGTAAGTAATGCAAAAGCTTTGCCTCAAATAAAATTTCATTAAACGAAAAGAAGAAAATTTATGCAATTGCGTAACATTGCCATCATTGCCCATGTTGACCATGGGAAAACAACGCTCGTGGATGAACTTCTCAAACAATCAGGAAATTTCCGTGATAATCAGCGTACTAGCGAACGCATGATGGATTCAAATGATATTGAAAAAGAACGCGGAATTACAATTCTAGCGAAAGCGACATCTGTTGTTTGGAAAAATACTCGAATTAATATTGTTGATACACCAGGTCACGCTGACTTTGGTGGAGAAGTTGAACGTATTCTGAACATGGTAGATGGAGCAATTGTGCTTGTTGATGCCGCTGAAGGCCCAATGCCGCAAACAAAATTTGTCGTTGGTAAAGCGTTAAAAGTAGGATTACGCCCTATTGTTGTGATTAATAAAATTGACCGACCTGATGCACGCGCTGACGAAGTCATCAACGAGGTTTTTGATCTTTTTGCTGCTCTTGATGCCACCGATGAGCAACTTGACTTTCCCATTCTTTATGGATCAGGTCGCAATGGATGGATGGCAGAATCTCCTGAAGGACCAAAAGATCAAGGATTGAGTCCTTTGTTTGATCTTGTCATTCGCCATGTTCCTTCTCCTACCGTAGCTGAAGGACCATTCCGCATGATCGGAACTATTCTTGAAGCTGATCCATTTTTAGGACGAATTATTACAGGTCGCATTCATTCAGGCTCTATTAAACCAAATCAAAGTGTCAAAGTTCTTGGGCAGGATGGAAAACTTTTAGAAACTGGACGTATTTCAAAAATTTTGGCATTTCGTGGACTAGAACGGCAGCCCATTGAAGAAAGTACTGCTGGTGATATTGTAGCAATTGCAGGTCTACAAAAAGGCACTGTTGCTGATACTTTCTGTGATCTTACAGTCAATGAACCACTCACAGCCCAACCAATTGATCCTCCCACTGTTACTATGAGTTTTCTTGTCAATGACAGCCCCCTTGCTGGGACTGAAGGGGATAAGGTAACAAGTCGTGTTATCCGAGACCGTTTGTTAAAAGAAGCAGAAGGTAATGTAGCTCTTAAAATTGAAGAATCCGCTGATAAAGATTCTTTTTATGTTTCAGGGAGAGGAGAGTTGCAACTTGCAGTTCTCATTGAAAACATGCGCCGTGAAGGATTTGAGCTTAGTGTGTCACGTCCACGTGTTGTTATGCAGACAGATGAAAACGGAGCAACTCTTGAACCCATCGAAGAAGTTGTAATCGATGTTGATGAGGAATACTCTGGAACTGTCGTTCAAAAAATGTCTGAACGTAAAGGAGAAATGATTGAACTGCGCCCATCTGGAGGCAGTCGTGTACGCCTTGTCTTTTATGCCCCAACCCGAGGACTTATCGGCTACCAATCTGAACTTTTAACTGACACACGCGGTACAGCAATTATGAATCGCCTTTTTCATGCCTATGAACCCTATAAAGGAGACATTAGTGGTCGTGTTAATGGTGTTATGATTTCAAATGATAGCGGTGAATCTGTCGCTTATGCTCTTTTTAACCTAGAAGATCGTGGGCCTATGATCATCGATGCTGGCGTTAAAGTCTATCAAGGCATGATTATTGGTATACACTCACGCGATAACGATTTAGAAGTAAATGTTTTAAAAGGAAAAAAGCTAACCAATATGCGTGCTTCTGGAAAAGATGAAGCCGTAAAACTAACTCCTCCTATCAGAATGACACTAGAACGTGCTTTGTCGTGGATACAGGATGATGAACTTGTAGAAGTAACTCCTAAAAACATTCGTCTACGCAAACTTTATTTAGATCCAAATGAACGCAAACGCTTTGAAAAGACACGCTCATCAATTTCAATCTAATTTCATGACTTCTTTGATCAAATGTTGCATTGTATCTAGCTTAATCATACTCCAGAAAGGATAATTGACATGAATATTAAGGAAATACCTGTTGGTAAAAACCCCCCAGAAGATATCAATGTTATTGTTGAAGTCTCTCTTGGTGGTCAACCAATAAAATATGAAATGGATAAAAAATCTGGAGCACTATTTGTTGATCGCTTTCTCCATACATCTATGGTTTATCCTGGAAATTATGGTTTTGTTCCGCATACTCTTTCAGAAGATGGAGACCCAATTGATGTTCTTATTTGCAATACCCGCCCACTTCTTCCTGGTTGTGTTATCAATGTTTGTCCGATTGGTGTTTTGATTATGGAAGATGATGGTGGTAAAGATGAAAAAATTATTGCTGTCCCTACTCCTAAGCTAACGCAACGATATATCAATGTGCATGACTATACTGATCTTCCTGAAATTACATTAAAGCAAATTGAGCATTTCTTCGAACATTATAAAGATCTTGAACCTGGAAAATGGGTCAAAATTGAAGGTTGGCGTGATAAAGACTTTGCCCATAAATTAATTCAACAAGCTATTAAGCGTGCTTAAGTAATATAATTATTACAAAAAAACAGAGCCTGTTTTTAAAGCAGGCTTTCATTTTTATTTACCTTTGCGTAGAAGCACAATCTTCTAAGGATTGTAATATCTTTCTTATCTCTTCTAAATATCCTGAAAAATGAAGTCGTTTGTAGCGTGATGTTGCGCCACTCTTAAGAGAAATATAAGAAAATGGAACTTTCCATTGCTTCGCTAAAAATCTCATTAATGCTTTATTTGCTTTTCCATCTTCAGGAACAGCACGGATACGTATAACCAAATGCTGCTTCCCATCATCTCTGCATTCAATCCCCATTATTTTATCAACTGAAGCCTTAGGAATTAAGTACACAAACAAAATTAAACCATTAGCATCAACTTGATAAAACATCCTCTTTCGTCCAATATAATACTTTATAAGTACATGTTTGCATAAGCACGCCACATAAAGGTACGAATAAAATAAATAATCATAAATACTGCAATAGGTGAAATATCAACCGCTCCAAGATTTGGCAAAAATCGCCGAATACGGACTAAAACTGGCTCTGTAACACGGTACAGAAAATCTCCTATCAAAAAAACAAAGCGATTACGCATATTCACGATATTGAATGCACAAAGCCAAGAAAAGATAACGCTTGCGATTAAAATATCAATATAAATCTTAAAAATTAGATCTATTACCTGCAGCAATGCATAAATCATTCTTTATTCCTCTTTTTATTTAACGGAATAGAAAGACCCCATATCATATAGGACATTTAAAGAAAACCTTCCTACTGAATGATGTTTCATACCCCCCATACATGAGCATTTTTTCACATAAACAGGAAATCTAAACGGAAAATAGTCAAAAAACAAAAGTAGCAAGAAAATTCCCTACAACTTTCAAAAAATTTTGCACACACAATACAGAAAAACTTTATTACTCTGACTTATAAATCTGCTGCAAAAATCGCTTTGCTTTAAATTAAAGACGGCCTTTAAAAGCCGTCTTTACTTTATTTAATATCATTTCAGCAAAGCAGTTAAACGGTTAAGTGCACTGCTAAAACCATTCAGCTGAATGAATAAATCATTTAAAGGTGGTTCACCTGCCATAGCTGTTGTCATAGCCAACTTCAAATGCTTTCCAGCACGCAAAGCTGTTACAAAATTTTTGTCAAAAGCTACTGGAACAACACAGCCTATTGTTTCACAAGTCCGAATACCAGTTTCGATAACAGCCTTCCCATCATCGACTTGTAAACGAACAGGCTTGGAAACCAAAATACCAAAAGGAACTACCAAATTGCCAGACACCATACCATCATCATTGAGAACAACATTCATAGCCACAACGACACGATTCTGGTTATTAACCTCCTGACGGTACATAAAACAAACTTTTTTGCCCGTCTGTACACCACAATTAATGCTCCACAAACCATAGGTCTCAGTTAAAGAAGAAGCACCATTTGGCAACGTAGCTGCTGCAGGCTTCGTTGTAGCTGGCTTTGGATCTAATGCAAATGCAGCAGAAGAAATACTCAAAAGAGTAAAAATTACAAATAAATTGAATAACTTTTTCATTTTATATTCCAGTTCTTTACATAAAATAGAATCATTTCTGATATTACACACTATAAAGCATCTTAACGAAAAAATAGCTTTCTACGGTTATATAATTTTTATAAACATCTAAGACTACTTCGAAATTCGTTAACAACTTTCATATAAACGTGCTTTTTAAAAGAAATAACAATTGAAGGTAAAATTTCTAGATCAACCCATTTCCATTTGTCAAACTCTGCTTTATTGCCGTCTGGTGGTGGATTGGTTGCGATTTCAGAATTCTCTCCCGTAAATTGAAAAGCAAACCATTTCTGTATTTGTCCACGATATTTGTCACTCAACATGCACCCAACAAGTTCTTGTGGAAAATCATAATGGAACCAATCTTTTGCTTCTTTAATCAGCTTTACAGATCGAATCCCTGTTTCCTCATAAAGTTCACGATGTGCTGCATCTAACGGCTCTTCACCCTCATCAATTCCCCCTTGAGGCAGCTGCCAACAATCAGACATTTCGCTATTGATATGGTTGCACGCCATTAAACGGCGTCCAACCCAAACTTTACCTTCGTGATTAAATACAAGGATTCCAACACACTTTCGATAAGGAAGATCTTCAAAGCGAACAGTTGCATCCATTTAATTATTTCCTAAAAGCATAAGCTGTACATATTTTTTCTTATTTTAAAACATCTTTATTGGGATCTGGCGGAAATGCTGCATTCGCCATTTCACCACGTAAAAGCTTATAAGCTTCGTTTAACTGAATATCCTCTTTAGGATCCTGCGGAACAAATGCAGCTGAACCAGACCCTTTATTGCTTTCTCGTTTCCCTTTAATATGTCCTTTTAACTCAGATTCACCAATTTTTACATCATAGCCCTTATATTTTTCAGGCAATGGTTGTTCTACAATAATATCTGGCGTGATCCCAGTTCCTTGAATTGAAGTACCAGCTGGCGTGTAATAAAGCGCTGTTGTCAAGCGTAAAGCACCATTTTCACCTAAAGGAATGATCGTTTGAACAGATCCTTTACCAAAAGATTGCGTGCCTAAAATTGTAGCACGACGATGATCTTGTAATGCTCCTGCAACAATCTCAGAAGCACTTGCCGAACCACCATTAATGAGCACAATGAGAGGCTTACCGTTAATGATATCCCCTGATTTAGCATCAAACCTCATCACATCATTTTTTTTACGCCCGCGGGTTGATACAATCTCACCTTTATCGAGAAAAGCACTTGAAACACTCACTGCTTGATCTAAGAGCCCACCAGGATTAAGCCGTAAATCAAGAACATAACCCTTCAACTTATCTTGAGGGACTTGAGACTGAATATCTTTAATTGCAGCTTGAAGATTGCCAAAAGTCTGCTCAGAAAACTGAATAAGTCTTAAATATCCAATATCATTCTCAACACGGTACTTAACCGCCTTTACCTTAATGATATCTCGAACAACTTTTATCTCAAGCGGTTTATCAACGCCAGAACGAATAATTGTCAATGTAATCGGTGTTCCCACAGCTCCCCGCATCTTATTGACAGCTTCATTTAATGTGTGACCATTTGTCTGTTCACCATCAATTTTTGAAATGAAATCTCCTGCCAAAATACCAGCTTTTGCAGCAGGTGTATCATCCATCGGAGAAACAACCTTAATTAAATTTTTCTCCATGGTTACCTCAATACCAAGTCCTCCAAACTCTCCCTTAGTAGAATCGCGCATATCCTTGGCTTCTTGAGCATTCATATAAGATGAGTGTGGATCAAGCGATGTCAGCATGCCATTAATAGCATTTTCAATGAGCTTTTTATCATCGGGAATTGTCACATATTGCGCACGTACTCGCTCAAAGATATCACCAAATATGGCCAGCTGTTTATAAGTATTATCTTCGTTATCCGCAGCAACAGACTGCACCATAATCATTGAACTGGCGCCGAGCAACACCCCAGCGACCAAAAAAATAACTTTACGAATCATTTTGGTTCCTTCTTAATTTTTCAGTCCGCCACCAAGGAGCTGGATTCACAGGCTTTCCCTGCTTTCTAAACTCAATGTAAAGCATTGGAGCAGTTTTGCCTATATCCAATGCAACACTGTTTGCAATAAATTGCATCCCCATCGTACCAAGAGGCTCACCTGAAAGAATAAATTGCCCCTGAGTTACGTTAATTCTAGACATCCCGATAAGAATAATATGATAACCATTTCCAACATTAAGAATAATTAATTGTCCGTAAGAACGAAACGGTCCAGCAAAAGCGACAAGAGCATCCGCAGGCGCTATAACAACAGCTGATGATTCTGTTTCAACCATTTCGCCAAAACGCGAAATCTGCGAACTATTATTAACGTGCTTAATTTTTTTGCCCAAAACAGGAAAAAGCAAAGAGCCTTTTTGGCTTTCAAAATTGCGCTGCTCTAATAGTTGTAAATTTTTTCGTACCTGCACGGATGTATCAAAACTAAGCTGTGACTGACGATCCAGTTCTAAAATTAATTCTTCCAAAGATTGCGCTTTTTTAGCAAGAGCAATATTTTTTTGACGCTGTTTAGTAAGTTCTTCTTCTGATTTTTTTTGTAATTGCGCTTTTTGGTCTACCAAAAGCTCTAAATGTTTTCGCTGCTCCGCTTGATTTTGTATTTTAATCTTCAGAGCTTCATATTCCGTGGTAATTGCGTTGCTCATATTGGTCAATTCTTTGAGACTCTCTGTCAAAGCTCGTGTTTTTTCTTGCATTTCAGGAATGACCGCCCCTAATAAAACAGAACTACGTACAGAAGCTAACACATCTTCAGGCAGCACAACAAGAGCAGGAGGTGGGTTAACTCCCATGCGTTCTAAGATAGCAAGAACTTCCGAAAATTCAGCCCGACGGCTTTTTAAATTTTGATAAACTTGTGCCTGTTTTTTTATCATTTTTTCAAGTTTTTTTTCCCTTTCAGCAATATCATTTGCTGCAAAACGTTCTGCCTGAGCTGCTTTTATCAATGCATCAGTCAAAGCACGCTGATCTTTTTTTAAACGCTCAACCTGACGAGCGAGAAAAGCAACACGCTCCCGCGAAATAGAGATATTTTGACGAACTTCTATCAATGCCTTATGTGCTGTTGCACTACTCACTGTATCTTCGGCATGCGATACAGACAAGAAAAAAACCACGCTCAATAGCAATATGAAAAATATCACGTATTCCTCATATGAACACCGCACTTTTCTATGAAGAAGCTTCTTCATTTGCCTAACCATTAAATTTCATCGCATAAACTAGAGATGATTTAAATGGTGTCACCTAAAACAATATTAATAAATGCGTAAATAAGTGCTAAAAACTGCACAAAAATGTTAAACACGATGATAAGGATGATTATTAGCAATTGTTACAGCCCGATAAAGCTGCTCTGTAAGCAATATACGTGCAATTTGATGCGGCCATGTCATAAGGCCAAAAGACAAAAGAAAATCAGCACGATTTCTTATCCATTCATTGTGTCCATCAGGTCCTCCCAAAGCAATTATTACATCACGAATCCCTTCATCACGATAAAACCCTAATTTATCAGCAAAAGCAGAAGATGAAATTGACTTTCCACGCTCATCTAATACAATTAATCGACACTTTTCAGGCAAAAACTCAATAAGCCTCCTTCCTTCTTCTTCCATGCGTTGACATGCCGTTTGAGCGCGACTTTCTGATATTTCCTGTAATGTTTTAAAATGAAAACCCACAGTTCCAGAACTTTTAGAAAAACGATCCAAATAATGATGCGCCAATGTGTACTCAGCACCCCTCTTCATGCGACCAACAGCAAAAATAGAAATCTGCATGTCAATGATCTCCGAAAAGAACTGACTTTGTTTTATCTAAATCTGGAGCGAGCCACATTTTCTCTAAATTATAAAAAAGACGAACTTCTGGACGAAAAAGGTGGACGATAATATCGCCTGTATCAATCAATACCCAATCACCTCCTGCAAGCCCTTCTACATTTGCTCGACCGCATCCATTATTTTTCCAAGTGCACAATAAATGATCTGCAATAGCAGATACATGACGCTGTGAATGTGCTGAGGCTATAACCACGTAATCCGCTAGAGATGATTTCCCTTGAATATCAATAGAGACAACATCTTCCGCTTTTGTATCCTCTAGACTATTGAGAATAATTTTAAGTCTTTCAGCTATTGAAAAAATTTTTTTTTCTGCTGAAACTACATTACCATAAGAACATTTTTGAGAGATGTTTTCCAGACCAATATCCTTTCTTATCATTTATAATATAAAAACAAAGAGAAACTTTTTCAAAGAGATTTGCAGAATCTTATAAAATGTTCAAGAAAAATCATTCTTCTTTAAACGAAGATCCGTTGAAGACTGAAAAGATAAAGATCCATGCAAATAAGTCCAAACTGGTGGCTTCATAAAAGGTAATCGCGCACTTTCTCTTTCATCTAAACGAAAGCAACGATAAATCTGTGCCATAGGAGCAGAGAGTGCTGACATACGTGCTGAAGGGCGATCGATAATCGCAATAGGAAGCATAGATATAATATCACGCCATCGGTACCAATGATGAATTGTCGCAAAACTATCTGCACCCATAATCCACACAAAATGCACACCACGACAGCGTGCAAGAATATAAGAAATTGTGTCGACTGATGCTGTACTCCCTATAGCCTTCTCAAAACCTGTCACACGAATCTTTGTATGATCAACAAGTTCACAACTTAATTGCATCCTTTCATCTAAAGATGGCAAATGTGTACAATCTTTTAAAGGATTCCTTGGAGTTACTATCCACCACAATTGATCAAGACATAACCGCTTAATTGCAGTTTTCGCAACGAGAAGATGCCCTTCATGCGGTGGATTAAAAGATCCACCAAAAAGACCCACAACATTGGATCTTTCAACATGTGGCATGCGATTTTTCCATGAGAAAAATGGCATTTTCAAAGCCTAATCTGTCCACTTCCTCTGACATGATACTGAAATGATGTCAACTGTTCAACACCTATGGGACCGCGCGCATGCATTTTCCCTGTTGCAATACCAATTTCTGCTCCAAAACCAAATTCACCTCCATCAGCAAATTGTGTAGACGCATTATGAAGCAAAATAGCCGAATCTAAACGATTAAAAAATATCTTCACTACACTCATATCCTCAGCAATAATCGATTCAGTATGTCCCGATGAATAACGTTCAATATGTGCAACAGCTCCCTCAATACCTTTAACCGTTTTTACAGAAAGAATCGCATCAAGATATTCGCATGACCAATCTTCTTCAGATGCTAATTTAACATCTGGCATAAGAGAAACAATATCTTCTGTTGCACGAATTTCACACCCCTTTTCCTGTAAAGCAGTCAAAACAGGAAGAAATGCTTTTAATGCTTGATGATCAATTAAAACTGTCTCGACAGCACCACATATGCCTGTCCGTCGCAACTTTGCATTTAAAACAATATCACGCGCCATCTCTACATCTGCCGATTGATCAATATAAATATGGCACAGACCCTCTAAATGCGCGAAAGTGGGAACACGTGCATCAGACTGAACGCGTGCAACAAGGTTTTTTCCACCACGAGGTATAATAACATCAATCATCCCCCCCAATCCCTTCAGCATTTCTCCAACAGCACTACGGTCTGTCGTTCCAATCATTTGAATAGCCTCTTCAGGCAAACCAGCTGCTTTCAAACCTTTCACCAATGCCGAATGAAGTGCATGTGCAGAATGAAAACTATCTGAACCACCACGTAAAATTGCAGCATTTCCAGATTTTAAGCACAGAGCACTGGCATCAACTGTAACATTTGGTCGACTTTCATAAATAATCCCAATTACACCAAGAGGAGTACGAACACGACTGATATGAAGCCCATTTGGGCGTGTCCATTCGCTTATCACTTGTCCAACAGGATCAGGTAAATCAGCAATTTTACGGACACTATCTATAACTGCACGTAAACGCAATTCATCTAGCTTGAGCCGATCAACCATCGCTGCATTTAAATTATTCTGAGCAGCATTTTCTAAATCCTGATGATTAGCCTGTAAAATCTCTGTTGACTGAGCCTCTAGACTCAGAGCCATCATCTCCAAAGCCTTATTTTTTTGCTCAGAAGAAAGAACCGCAAGTACTGAAGCAGCATGACGTGCCCTTCTTCCTATATTCTTCATTTGTTCTTCTAAAGACATGTTATTCATTCACTCCGCCAAAACAATACAGAAGATAAAAGGTCATTTTTTAAACAGAATTGGTCAAAATGCGTAAAACCATATCATTACGATGCACCATAGCAGAGCGTGCTGCATATCCAAGGACGGATTCAATTTCTTCGCTTTTACGCCCCATGATGCGTACAGCTTCATCTTTGTCATAACTCACAAGTCCACGAGCAATTTCAACCCCACTTTCATCAACGATTGCAACCGTATCTCCACGACGAAATGTTCCTGCAACCGCAACAACTCCTGCAGCTAACAATGATTTTCCAAATTCAAGAGCCTTCACCGCTCCTTGATCAATCATCAAAGTCCCAGATGGATCTAAGTGACCAGAAATCCAAGTCTTCCAAGCATTAACAGGCTTTTCACTGGCAGCAAAAAAACTTCTGCGTTCTCCCCTATCAATCGCTGCAAGAGGATTCATACGCTTACCTGACGTAATCACCATAGCAGTCCCAGCAGAATTTGCTATTTTCCCAGCATCAAGTTTAGTCTTCATTCCCCCCTTAGAAAATTCTGAAACCGCAACATCTGCCATTTTTTCAATATCACTCGTAATTGATGCAATAAAAGGGATAAATTCAGCCGTTGGATCACAACGAGGAGATTTTGTATAAAGACCATCAATATCAGATAAAAGTATTAAAAGATCCGACCCCATCATTGTTGCCACACGTGCTGCTAAACGATCATTATCACCATAGCGAATTTCACTTGTCGCAACAGTATCATTTTCATTAATAACGGGCACCGCTCCAAAGCGCAAAAGCGTATTAATCGTAGCACGCGCATTCAGATAACGTCGTCGCTCTTCTGTATCGAATAGAGTGAGCAAAATCTGACCAGTTTTTAGTCCATATTGAGCAAGTGCATCGCTATAGGTTTTAGCTAACTCAATTTGTCCTAAAGCAGCACATGCCTGACTCTCTTCTAATTTTAAAACACCTTTAGGAAGATGTAGTAATGTTCGCCCTAAAGCAATGGCTCCTGAAGATACCAGTAAAGCCTCAACACCTTTTTGACGCAACTCAGCAACATCACTTATTAAACTGCTGAGCCATTTCGTTCGTAAACCTGTCTGAGGATCAACCAAAAGCGCAGATCCAACTTTGATCACAATGCGTTTATAGTGCGCAAGTTTTTGCAATCCAACTGCCATTCTTCATTAACCCTGCTTATCCTCACTAGCATCCTCTTTGCGTGCTGTTTCAATAATATGTGCGCCAGCACGCAGCACATTTTCTAAACCTTCACGACTAACCGCAGAAAGTATCATAACAGGCTTACCAGCTACTCTTTGTAAAGCCTCTTGTTTCGTTTTACGCTCTTCAATAGTAAGAGTATCTATTTGACTTAAAACTACAATTTCAGCCTTATCACTCAAATTATTTCCATACGCCTCGAGTTCACTACGGACAATCTGATATGCTTTTGCCACATCTTCTTCTTGAGCAGAAATCAAATGGAGTAAAACACGACAACGCTCAACGTGCCCTAAAAAACGATCTCCAATCCCCACACCTTCATGGGCTCCTTCAATTAAGCCAGGAATATCAGCCAAAACAAATTCACGAGCATCAATGCGTACAACACCAAGATGAGGATGCAAAGTGGTAAAAGGATAATCCGCAATTTTTGGCTTTGCAGCCGTTACTGACGCTAAAAAAGTTGATTTTCCAGCATTTGGCAAACCAATAAGCCCCGCATCAGCAATTAACTTCAAACGTAGCCACAGCGTACGCTCTTCGCCAGCCAAACCGGGATTCGCATGGCGAGGTGCTCGATTTGTAGACGTCGTAAAATGAAGATTTCCAAAACCGCCATTCCCTCCCTTTGCAAGACGATAACGTTGTCCAACTTCTGTTAAATCACAAATTAACGTTTTATTATCTTCTTCAAAAATCTGTGTCCCAATTGGCACTCTAAGGATGATATCATCACCCTTTTCACCCGTCATATTACGTCCCTTGCCGTGCCCTCCTGTTTTTGCTCTAAAATGCTGCTGATAGCGATAATCAATCAACGTATTGAGCCCATCAACAACGAGAGCCCAAACATCACCACCACGCCCTCCATTGCCACCATCTGGTCCTCCAAACTCGATGAATTTTTCACGACGAAATGATACGGCTCCCGCCCCTCCAGAACCAGAACGAATATAAACTTTAGCTTGATCAAGAAATTTCATGGCAACGCTCACTGAGGAATCAATTTCTCTACCTTTATAAACAATGCGCCAATTTTGCCAGTTTTTCATTATCTACAAAAAACTGTCAATAATATCACGCACAATTACTTAGAAAGACCTTTAAACCTAAATTATAAGTAAACTCAAGCTTCTGAAAAAAGGAAGCTATTATTGAGTTTCGGTTTTTCCCTTAAATCCAAGAGCTAGAAGGTAAAGCTCAACGGATTCTGTTCGGCTTGCAGGTGGTTTTACATGATGAACTGTCTTAAAATTTTGCTTTAATGTAGCAAGAAGGGTATTTTCCGCACCTCCTTGAAAGGCCTTCGCTAAAAAATGTCCTCCAGGCTTAAGAACCGAGAGAGCAAAATCAGCAGCAACTTCACACAAATAAACCGTCTTTAAATGATCTGTTTGACGGTGCCCCGTTGTTGGCGCAGCCATATCAGAAAGAATTACATCTGGCTTTTTTCCTAAAGCATCAATTAATTTTTGCGATGCATCTACACATAAAAAATCCATTTTCAGCATCACCACTCCAGGTAATGGATCAACATGCAAATAATCAATACCAACCACACTAGGCTTTTGATCACTTGATCCCACTATACGCGCAGACACCTGACACCATCCCCCTGGTGCAGCTCCCAGATCAATAACATTTTGACCTTTTTTGAGAAATTTATAACGCTCATTAATTTCGATTAACTTATAAGCAGCACGTGAACGATAACCATCTATTTTTGACTGATGAACATAAGGGTCATTCAAATGCCTCTCTAGCCATCTGCGCGATGATGCTTTAATGGTTCCTGCCTTCTTTTTTACACGCTGATGTAATTCATGCGACCCTGAACCACCATATCCGCCAGTTGGTGTTTTGGTTGTTTTTCTCATCGTTATTTATTGTCTCCACATTTTGGTCACTTTAGCGCTTAGACACCCTCTCCTCATTATAGGCATACCATGCATCAGTACAAAAACATCAGCTCCATCATTTTTTAACACATAATTTGTTATCTAATTATTCATTTAAAGCCATGTCAGGCTAAAATCGCGTCTTCTTTCCCTCATTAAATCAGATACTTGTTTTAATGCCATAACAATCTGTTATCAAAAAAGTGTCGTCTATATTACTCATTTCAATATCATCAATTTTCCTTTAGCTTTAAAGCTCTGAATAAAATGCATTCCTGCTAAAATAAAAATCGTTTTAGAAATTTCTCAAAAATGCACCCTAAAATTTCTGAGCTAAAGCCTTTAATTTATGATAATTTGAACACCATTACTAAAAAACTATGCATCATTTTTTATCTTTTCAAAATTGTCTAAACTGCCATCACATATTCTAAAAATTCAGTAAATGTTATAACTATATAGTAATAGAAATTTCGGATAAAATGTGCTTTTAAATGCGAAAAATAATCTTGAAAAACACCAAGAACATCATTTTGGATGCCCCATACCAAATATAAAAAAGCGCAGCGATACTGGTACTTGAGCTCGACCCACTCCCGCGTCCTCAAGCAGTAAGCGTCCATCACGGTGATAACATTTAATACTCTTTATTTTGACTTTAAACAATAAACTCTCACTGCTTTAGTCATATAACCTACTGCTTATAGATCAAGAAAGCTGCCAAAGAATGCTCTGGTGATATTTAAAAATAAAATTTTTCTGCAATAGCAGAATTTTTTATGAGTTTTAAATTATTAGCTAATTTTTTATGTTCAAATGTATTTTTGTAAATTTTTCCTCTTTTTTCATATCATTAATGTTGAACGCAACTTTAAAAAATTACCATAAAAAGAGTAAACTTATATTTTAAAATTTTCTGAAACAGCATTCTTTTCTACACTCACAATATAGAAGCATTTTAAAAAAATAAACAAGCTCTTATGCTCTTTCAAAACTATTATCTTTTAAGCTTGAGTAATAGTTTTTTCCAAAACCGTATAAACTAAAAAAATAAAATAAATTGTGATCCACTCTTTATATAAAAAAGCGGATATTTTGCTTAATTTAACTTACTTTTAAATGTTCTCAGTAATTTTTTTTTACTATCAACTACTAACATAATTTAGCTTATAAATTTCACAAAAAATTCTAAATTATATTGTATTGTATATAAGACGTTTACTATGATTTCACATCTATAAAACGCAACAATTCATGAAATATAATTTTGCTAAATCATCTATACCGCTTATCGTTGTAAAGAGTAAAGTGCTGCACTAAGTCCCTTAAATGGTGCAATAAAAGATAGTGTATCTCCCTCTTCAATCTTATAAGAAATGCGTACATTTTTGTTCTGTTCTATTTGCCCACTTAAAGTAGGTCCTATAGGCAATTGTGCTAAACACACTCTTTGGTTGCATTGTGTATAATGAATAAGAATGGGCTTTTTAACACCATCCATAAACATTTGAATAGGAACATTTTTATCAGCTTTTGGTAATGCTCGAAAAAGCATCACTGCTTGACCATTTTTCGTAGAAACAAGAGACCAGCTAAAGATAGTATTATCCTCTTGGTCATGGACAGTCTGCGTCACATTACATATCCCTTGATGAATCGACTGTTTTTCATCACAAATCAAAGTCCAATTATAAAACTGCATAATAATTCGACGCGTTTCACCTGGAGCACCCTTAGGAACAGATAGTTGTGGAGGATGTATTGTGTAAGCACTATTATTTTGATCAGCAAAGCTCTCACTCTTGCCTAAAAAGAGAAAAATAAACAAAATCTTTGCTAAAATATTTCTCTTTTCTGTAATTTTATTAATTCTTTTTGCCACCATTTTTATATCAGAATGTTCCTGCTCCCCACAGTCCAGTTATTTTCTACTATTTGCTGTAATCATACAATTAGCCACCATTCGCTATTTCTGCGAACTTTTTCCAACTTTATCACTGGATATATTAATCATTTTACTAGGCTCCCCCCTCATAAAATGATAAGTGTCACACACCATTATCCTTATCCCAAATTTAAACAATTGAACGATACACTCTTTTCAATATTATAAATACAATCACCAATACCTCATATACTCTCATTGAGAATGTCAAAAATAGTATTATAGCTATTTTTCTCATAAAAATGATTGCTATTATACAATTTCGAATTCTGGAAAATCGATTACCTTTCCGTATATTCAGCATAACTTCCTAAAAACGCAGAAAGTATATTATTCACCAAAAGCTATACACTATTCACTGTTTATTGTGAGAATTTAGAAAGAACCCCAACCTTAATAATTTTTATCTTTTATTTTCAGTATCAATATTATGAAGCATCATTTTTAAACCATCAATAATCATGAGCAAAGCTAACAACTTCATGAATCAACTAAAACAATACTGTTAACATTTTCGAAAAATATTTTCTTTGAATTAAAACTTCTAAAAAACTCAAAGAAGCACTCAATAAAAATGCACCAATTGAAATCAATGAAGACATCTAAACATAAATGATCGATGAAATTAAAAAATTAACTTCACATACATAATATAGTACACATATTTTTTATAATACTACAAGTAAAGAACGTTTAAAAATACATTACACATTCAAATACATAATGTATGAAATTTCTATAAACACATTACAGATGATTTATTTTTATACATTAACTATTCATAAAATATATATTTTTAGTCACAAACTCAACGTTCAATTCACATTATACTTGTATTTATAATAATATAAATAAAAGAACAATAATAAAAATACATTTTTTCAGCTGCAATAAAAATAAACAAATTTAAAATAATTTTTTTAATGCGATTGGAACTTTTATTATACCTATTTCATTATAATTGCATGCACAGCTTTTTACCAAAAAGCCACTTACCCCTAACCTCAATTGAGGTAGGGGTAAGTAGAAACTTAGAAAAACTTTATATATCAGTTTTATCAGTTTAATGTGAAGGTCAATCCTATACCCACACCTAAATGACCTCCTGCACTGGTTACTGATAAATTAGAACGGATATTTCCACTCTCAGACGTATAACCAGCACCAAAAGCAAACGCGGATTGACTACGCCACATACCACTACCAAATGCAAGACTGAGTTTTCCTGGTGTGTCATCATAGCGCAGATTAGACACTGCTAATCCGATGGCAGCAGCCTGTCTTGCTTCTTTCCGAGTATTTTCAATATCATAACTTAACGCTTCAAATTTCATATCTGTATATTGCTTAGCCGCATTAAGACTATTATCTGTAATCTTTTTGAATTTCTCATCTGTATATTTGTTTGCTTCATTAAGAACAATCTCCATCTGATCATACAACTGACCACCATTGACCGCTTCTTTTGATCCTTTCTCAACTTTACCATCTGCTACATTGTCAATCAAAACTGGTTCACTCTCATCCCCACCACTTAAGGACAGAACCGTATTTCCATCTCCATCTGTACTATATTTCATATGTTTATTAATATTATCTACTTTCTCTCCAATTTCCGTCACCTTCTGATCTGTCTCCCAGAGCTGCCCTCCATTCACAGCATCTTGCGAACCATTGGCAATTTGTCCATTATCTACATTGGTAATCTTACTTGGTTGTCCATTATGACTAGCATCATATGCATTTTCACTTTCATTCCAACCTAAACCACCAGAGCCTGAACCACCAGAGCCTGAGCCACCAGAACCTGAACCACCAGAGCCTGAGCCACCAGAACCTGAACCACCAGAACCTGAACCACCAGAACCTGCATCACCAGAGCCTGAGTTGATTTGATCTGCAATCAAATCAATACGATTATTCATATCTAACATATTATTATTAATAACATCAAAAGCATCAGCAACAGTAGCATAGCTATTTTTACTAAAACGGCTATTGTTATTGAACTGCACAATATCAAATGCTGGGGCTTTCCATTCTCCATCTTCATATCTAGCGCCACCACCAAAATATGTAGCAAGCATGTTACTCATCGAGTAAAGCTGTGAACCGTTAACAGCATCTGTTGAGCCAACAGCAAGCGTTCCCCCCTTCACACCAGAGATAATACGCGCAAGACCATCACTGTTGGAAACTGTAATTTCACTACCAGCCATATTTCCACCAATGGTGATAGCATTTGTAAACTCATCTTGTTTAACAAGTCTATTACCGTT
>NZ_JBAFWY010000003.1:0-154062 GCF_036576165.1 Bartonella rhinolophi | reverse complement strand
GGATATGCTGAACGGTCAGTCTCCAACTTATGCGATCCAGAGTGCCAATTATATGAGTGTAGGTTCTGCTTTTACGGCAGTTGATCAATCTCTGACAGATATTTACGGTCGGATTTCGCATATATCGGGCAATGGTTTGGTAAAAAGTGCTGATGGTGTCATTAGCATTGGTGGCAAGAGCGATGGCAGAAAGGTGAGTATTGCCAATAAAGATGGCGAGCCTCGTATCTTTACAGGTGTTGCGAATGGAGAAGTTTCTGAGAGCTCAACAGAAGCGGTGAGTGGTTCACAGCTTTATTTTATGAGTAAACAATTTGCTTCTTATTTGGGTGGTGGAGCTAAATATGAAAATGGTGAATGGATAGCTCCTAGCTTTAATATTTCTCAATTTATTGACAGTCGTGCTGAAAAGATGAATTATAATAGTGTTTCTGGTGCTTTTGCTGCTGTTGATCAGGGTTTGTTAGATCTCAATAAGCGTCTTAATGACCTTCAAAATTATGTGCCTTCTAGCTCTGGCGGTTTAAGCTGGAATAAAGACAAAGAAATTTATGACGCGAATCATAATGGCCAAGCTGCTAATATTATGAATGTAGCTGATGGTGAAGTTGAGAGAGGCTCTACTGATGCGGTAAATGGTGGACAGTCTTGGGACATGAACAATCAGTTGGACAATCTTGGAAATAAAGTAGATAGTCTTGAAGAAAAATTAAACAATGCTGCAGGTATGAATATAGATAGTGTGGTTTCCTACGATACAGGTGACGATGGAAAAAAAAGCAATCAAATCACTTTGGCTGGTGGGAATGGAAGTGAGCCAGTTGTGATTGATAACCTTGCTAATGGTTATGTTGAAACAGGCTCAAAAGAAGCAGTGAATGGTGGTCAGTTACATGATAAGATGAAGACAGTTCTTGGTAATGCAGAAAAATATACGGATGAAAAAATCAGTGATGCTATAAGTCAAGCTAATTCACGCACTGATATGAAATTTGCGGCATTAAGTTATGAAATTGAGCATGTTCGGCAAGAGGCAAGACAAGCTGCAGCTATTGGTTTGGCAGTATCTAACTTACGTTACGATGATACGCCTGGGACATTAAGTTTTGGAATTGCTGGTGGTATATGGCGCAGTCAGTCTGCTCTCGCTTTTGGGGCTGGTTATACATCTGAGAATGGTAATACCCGATCCAACTTATCTGTAATCAATTCTGGAAGACACTGGGGACTAGGTGCAGGATTTACTATGTCATTTAATTGATAACAAATAAAAATAACTAGTAAAATTCTTACTTTATATTAAATCAGTCTTTTTTCAGAGTTTATGCTTAATATACTGGCTGAAGGAGAGCTCCTCAATTATATATATCAAAAATTATTAAGAGGGGAGAATAATCTATGATAGAGAGCATTCGATCATAAAATAAAAAGTTTGACGGGTTGGCTGATGATTACGATCGCTATCACCCACGCTACCTCTTCATTTTGTCCAAAACTACGCTGCTTTCCTTTAAGGACAAAAAGCATTTGTTCATCATGGATGTGGGGGACTGGCACAGGCATCGCATTAGAGGGAATTATCAAATTTTTAGAAGATAAACATCAATAGCATGCTATTGATGTATCGACAGATATGATAAAGCAGGAGAAAAAAGCTTCCTATTGTGCAGTGATATAAAGGCCGAGCTGAAAGCTTATTACCCAAAATCGGTGAGGTCGATCTTGTCGTTGCGGCACAGGCGTTTTAATGGATGGGTCATCCTCAATTGCTTTGTGCTATCTCAGAACAACTGCGAGGTGATGGTGTAATGGTGTTCATTCAAAGTAATCGCGATTTTAAGCATAGTGAATTTTTAGATGCTTATGAGACATTGTTAAAAGAAATGAGCCCCTAATTATTCTCGTTGTTATTGTTATAATTTTGATTTTTTATAGGAAATGGTTGATGGTTTTGGGGAAAATCCAGAAAAAGTTACTTTACATACGCATAATTGGGTGATGACAATTCTTTTTGAATCCTTCATGGGAATGAAGTTGCTCCTCAATGCAAGCACATCGTGCCATTGCACTCGCTATGGAGAAAAATATTTGCAAAAATTGGTTACATTAGTAAAGCAATATGAAGTGCAGGAAAATGTAGAGCTTTCGTATCGAAGTGAACTCTATATGTATGCAGGATAATCTTACATATATGGGGATCTTTAGCTATTTTTGGTGCGTCATAACAGGGCGATGTGCGGAAAATTTACGCATTATTAAGGCGTAGATTTAAAGACATTTGAATAGTTTTTTCTTTTTTTGCTCAAACTGACGTTTCGTTGTATGCAGTCTTCACTGTCTATTTAGAAGGTGGGAATCTTAACAGGGGACTTACTGGCTGCGCATGGCATTTAAGGAAGAGTATTTCTTTAACTTCTATATGACAATCGATCTTGATTATTGGCAGATTGAGCTGGGAAAAGCGTTTGTTACAGCCATAGTACAAAATTCGCAAACGTGAACTTGGGTGCATTGAAATTGTTTATGCGAAGCGTTAACTGAAAGCGGTTTAGTTTTTAACCAGCAGTAATAGGGGGTCTATCTGAACAATATTTTCTAAGTCAGTCATCCATTATATATGAATTGGAGTTAGTTAAAGGAACGATAGATAATATGTTTTATATTTAGGTTCCCGTGTATCACTTGTTAAGCAAGCAACTTAAAGAGGACTCAAACCATTCATCATTACTATAAAATTAAAGTATGGTATTGATAATTTAAAAAGATGTTCAAAAAGTATTAAGATTGGTAAACTTAAAAATGCTTACATCAATAATCGTCTTAACAATCGTCGGCGTAATCACTGGTTACGAAAAAGAAGTATTTACAGCAAGAAACATCCAGAACTGTTTGTAATTTCTTGGCTTTAAATCTTACAACTTATTACTTTGTTTTCGAGAGAAATATTTTCAAAAGTCGTTATTCAAGGGTTACGTATTTTATACGCGATCGGTGTATGTATTTTATTGAATTTCACCTGATGATCAACATGTTATTGCATTGACCCACAATCTTACCAATTTTTTAGATGATATGATTGTTTGCGGAGCGTTTTTTGGTGGACGTGTCTGGTTTTACCGCGACTTAAATTCGAATAGCAATTTACGACATAGAAGAAAACAATGCTCTTGGAGGGAGGGCTTTAAAAACACCTTTGAAGATTCCTTGAAAGCTCTTTAAAAATTCTTTGAAAAAAATGAACCGGTGCAAAATTTAGTGTCAAATTATGCAAAACCTAACGCTCAGCTACACTCATGTAAAGAAAGTATAGACTTTCCTAAAAAATACAACGGTAGCGGAGGAGGGATTTGAACCCCCGACACAAGGATTATGATTCCTCTGCTCTAACCTACTGAGCTACTCCGCCAAGACGATATTGTAAGTTCTCTTATCTTTTGCGGATATAAGAGGTAGAATAGCACGATGTCAAGCATCGTTTTTAAGCTTTTCGCTTGTCATTCTATTTTATCCCCGATATGGAGTATATAAAAGTATGTTTTTTATATGATTAGCAGGGTAAGGCATAAAAATGTTGCCACGTATAGCGGTTTTAGGGTGTGGTTATTGGGGGAGTAATCATATACGCACGCTTCAAAGTCTTGGAGCTTTAGTAGCAGTTTCTGATGTTAATATTGAGCGAGCAAAGAATTTCGCGCGCATGTATGGTGTTGAAGCTATTGCACCAGATAATCTTTTTATTCATGAAGATATTGATGCGCTAGTGTTAGCTTTACCTCCACAATTTCATACAGAGAATGCGTTACGCGCTATTAAAAATGGTAAAGATGTATTGGTTGAAAAACCAATTGCCTTGAGTGTATCGGATGCTGAGTGTCAAGTTCAGACTGCTGATGAATATGGGCGAATTTTTATGGTAGGTCATATTTTGCGGTTTCACCCTGCTTTTGAAAAAATGTATGAGTTAGTGACAGCAGGAGAATTGGGTGATGTACGTTATATTTATTCTCATCGACTAGGCTTTGGAAAATTTCATACACAAAGTGATGCTTTATGGGATCTTGCTCCCCATGATCTTTCAATGATTTTGGCTTTGACAAGATGTGAACCTTTTGAAGTTCGAGGAGAAGGGGCGGCTGTAATTGAGCAACTTTCTGATTTTTCTCATATTCATATGAATTTTCCAAATGGAGTGCGGAGTCATTTGTTTACTTCACGTCTTAGTCCTTATCGCGAAAGACGTTTAACGGTTGTTGGTACAAAGGCTATGCTTGTTTTTGATGATACGGAACCTTGGAGTCGTAAATTGGCATTTCATCGTTTTACTGTTTGGAAAGAAAATAAAGAGTGGGCTTTTGACACTGATAAGTTGAGTTATATTGATATTAATGAAGATTTGCCACTTACTTGCGAATTGCAACATTTCCTTCATTGTATTAAAACGCGTCAATCGCCTCGTACAAATGGCGATGATGCTGTTGCTGTTTTACGGATTTTAACTGCTGCTAGTGTCAATTATCAGAGATAAAAGAAAATAAGTAGTGCTTCTTTGCATTATTGTGATTATCAATGGAGTTAATATGCAATTCATTAACCTTGGGGCGCAGCGCGCGCGCATTGGAGATAAAATTAATGCTGCGATTGCACATGTTATTGCTAGTGGTCAATATATTTTGGGACCAAAAGTAACAGAATTTGAAGAGCGATTGGCAGATTATCTTGGTGTTAAACATGTAATTGCGTGTGCTAATGGAACTGATGCGTTGAAGATGCCTCTTATGGCTAAAAATATTGGCATAGGTGATGCTGTTTTTTGTCCTAGCTTCACGTTTTCTGCAACTGCTGAAGTTGTTGCTTTGGTAGGCGCTGAGCCTGTTTTTGTTGATGTTATGCCTGATACGTTCAATATCGATGTTGAAAAACTTTGTGAAGCAATCGAAATGGTTAAAAAAGAGGGACGTCTCAAACCAAAGGCAATCATTTCTGTTGATTTATTTGGGCTTCCTGCTGATTATCCCCAAATTACTGAAGTAGCTGCGAAGGAAAATCTTTTTATTATTGAGGATAGTGCTCAATCGATGGGTGGCAAAAGTGGTAATGTTATGTGTGGTACTTTTGGTGATGTGGCTGCAACTAGCTTTTATCCTGCAAAACCATTGGGGTGTTATGGTGATGGGGGGGCTATGATGACCAATGATGATGATTTAGCAGTACTTTTACGCTCTATTTTGTTTCATGGTAAGGGTAAAACGCAATATGACAATGTGCGTATCGGGTTAAATTCACGTCTGGATGCGATTCAAGCTGCAATTTTGCTAGAAAAGCTTGCTATTTTTGAAGATGAGATGGAAAAGCGTGTGGAAATTGCTCAATATTATTCTGATAATTTGAGAGATATTGTGACAGTTCCAGAAGTGGAGAATGGAGTTCGTTGTGCTTACGCACAATATACCATTAAGGTGGAAAACCGCGATAGTTTAAAGGATTATTTACAGAAAAATTCTATTCCCACAATGATTTATTACAATACCCCACTGCATCAACAGCCTGCTTATAAACACTTTCCTTATGTAAAGGGCTCTCTTTCTGTTTCTGAATCTTTGGGAAATTATGTTTTAAGTTTACCTATGCATCCTTATTTGATGAAAAGTGAGCAGGATATGATTATTCAGCGAATAAGAGATTTTTATTATTCGTGAAGAAATGCCTTTATCTTGAAAACTATTTAGCTGCAGTTTTTATTCGGATTACATCTTGGCAAGTGTTTTGTTGGGTTATTATTAAGAAAAGCAGGATGACATGAGAAGGTATTCTCTTAAATAGGGACGCTCATATATAAAGATCGTCCCCTGTATTTCAGTAAAGAGCTTTTTGTATGACATTAATGTGAACTTCAAATATTTATATTAAGTGACTTTAAAAAATAGTCTACGTAAAAGGTTTTTTTGAGAGGCAGATTATTTTTTCGCGAATACGGGATGCTAGGTCATTTTTGCTTTTAGAATTTTTGACAAGTGTGTTGATGGGTGAAGTTTCGCCATTTTGCAGAGCTATTTGAGCAGTTAATGCTGCAGCCAATTCTTTCGTTTCTTCACGCAGTTTATTTAGAAGTTGATGATGAGAAGTAGTGTCAAGATCATCGATCTGAATTTCTTGTAACCGTTGTTGATAGTGTGCGATTTTTTCACGCATAGTTTTGGTTTCCATTATGAAAGTATTTGTTGTGAGAGTGCTTTGTTCATTTTTTATTTTGATAGATTCTTTCTGGTGAGAGGGATGGGGTGTGCATTGTGTGGGCAGACATGATTGATAAAGCTGTTCCATTGCTTGGCTCAACTGTATTTTTTGTTGAGCGTATTTTTTTTGCAAAGAGTCGTATTTTTGTTCATTGCGCACTAATTCCACAGCATGTTGAGCTCGGAGAAAGTCGTAATTTGCTTGTATTTCCGTGAGTGATAATGGAATTTGTGCAGAAACAAATTGACGTGCAAAGTGAAGAGCTCTGCGCCAAATAAAGGGGGCGAAAAGCACCAATAGCCAAGAAGTGAAGGCGATTCCAAGAACAAAAAAAAGAAATGATTGGATAAGCATAAAATCCCCTTTGTAATGAGAGTCCGTTTAAAACGGGTTCCATGTCGGTTTGGGTGTTAATTTTAAATATCCTACATTAATACCAAGACGCGCACCAATTCCTGTACGTATTGGGACCAATAGGATATTGTCCCGTTTAAGGACGTGAAAGCCAATACCTGCTACTAGATAGGCCGAACCTGAAATACCGCCATAGCGTCCCCATAAACTATTTATATTATTAAGATTATAAATTAAGATCATTAAACGAGAACCTTGACCACCAAAATCCCATCCGACAGAAGGACCTTGCCAAAAAATTTTATGCTGGCCGTAGCTTTTAGTAAAAACCTTTCCCTCGCCATAGGTTAATCCAGCAAAAAAGGCGCCAGAAGCCTCTTCGCCTAAAATATAAGCGTTAGGATAGCCATATTGTGAAAAGATATTTTCAATTGCAACTGCTATTCCGCTTGCAGTTTTTCCAAAAAAAGCGTGGCCAGAGTCGATAATTTCTTGCAATGAGTAACGTGGCTCATTTTGTTCTATTAATCGGGGTTGAGTATGTGCAGCGCTTATAGCTACGAATAAAAGGAATATCAAAGATATAATGTTTTTGTACCAACGTAACAGAAGAGAGAAAGCCATGAGATTTTTCCTTTTATGAGTTACAAACAAAAAGATAATATGAGGATTTTTACCTAATTTAAATGAAAATAAGCTACAAGGTTGTTTAAATTATTGAATTTGTTTCTCAAAAAATAGCATAATTATTAAAATTCCATATATATATGCATGAGATGTTAAGAGTTTTGCGTTAAAGTGAAATTTTTGTTTGTAAATCTGGGAGTTATCAATAATTATGACGTTAGCTGTTTCCTTGAAATCTACTGATCTTGCTGCTTTACTTTGTAGCCGTATCTGCCATGATTTGATTTCACCTGTTGGCGCCATTCAAAATGCGATGGAACTCTACGATGAAGGGGGAGCTGAAGAAGACGCTTTGCAATTGGTGCGTTGTTCTGCTGCAAGTGCCTCTGCACGTCTACAATTTGCACGATTGGCTTTTGGTTTTGCTGGATCCGTGGGGTGTGAAATAGATACGCGTTCCGCTGAGCAGGTCGCTCAACAATATATGAAAGAAGAAAAAGCAATTTTAAAATGGAAAGCTCCTGCTCTGCTTTTACCAAAAGATGAAGTGAAATTTTTGCTCAATCTCTTATTGATTGCAAATGCAACAGTTTCTCGTGGTGGTGAAATAGTTGTTATGATTTTGCAAGATGAGAATAAGCGTTCTTTTCGATTTGAGATTTGCGGTAAAACTTTACGTATCCCTTCCCATTTTATGGACTTATATAGTGGAAAAAAACAAGAAGAATTTATTGATGCTCATGTCATTCAGTTTTATTATACAGTGTTACTTGCTGATATGACAGCCATGAAAATAAATATAGAGGAAACTGATAATCGTATTCTTTTAGAAAGTATTAAAAATCTTTAAGAAAAATAAAAGTGCCTAAGTAGTATCAAAAAAAGATAATTTAGATTCTAGTGATGATATAGGTAGCGTTTGACCCTCTTAATTTGCAGAATATTTTCTTTATGAAAGGGTTCTTGTGTTTGACAATGGAACGAAAACCTCGGCCCGCTACTCCGAGATTTTACAATGTGTATTATTGCTTAAGCGGTTTTGCGTACGTTTTCTTCAATTGGATCACGTAACACATAGCCGCGTCCCCAAACGGTATCAATATAGTCTGCACTAGAAGACACAGCTTCCAGTTTTTTCCGCAGTTTACAGATAAAGACATCAATAATTTTAAGTTCTGGCTCATCCATTCCACCATAGAGATGATTAAGAAACATTTCTTTGGTGAGTGTGGTACCTTTACGCAAAGAAAGAAGTTCTAGCATCTGGTACTCTTTACCCGTCAAATGGACAGGGCGTCCTGCAATTTCGACTGTTTTAGCATCAAGGTTAACAACGAGATCGCCAGTAACAATAATTGATTGTGCATGACCTTTAGAGCGACGCACAACTGCGTGAATTCGTGCAATTAACTCATCCTTGTGAAAAGGTTTTGTCATGTAATCATCAGCACCAAAGCCAAAACCACGTACTTTATCTTCAATAGCGCCCATACCAGAAAGAATGAGAACAGGAGTCTTTATTTTTGCTAATCTTAAGGTTCGCAAGACATCGTAACCTGACATATCAGGTAAGTTCAGATCAAGAAGAATGATATCATAATCATAAAGCTTACCTAAATCGACTCCTTCTTCACCCAGATCGGTGATATAGACATTAAAATTTTCTGATTTGAGCATTAACTCAATACTCTGAGTTGTTGCTTTATCATCTTCAATTAGTAATACGCGCATTTTAGATCCCTCATCTTACTCTTCTCACATTGAGAGGAGCTATTTTGTTTTATAAACAGCTAGTAAAACAATTGTTTATAAAAAATGATTCATAAAAACAAACACTTTTCAAAAAAAGTGTTTATGAATATTCCAGCAGTACGCGTAACAATCACCACTGAATTTCTCACTATCTATGATAGTGGTTAACAAAATGTTTTTATTTTTAAAAGAGGTTAACAAAATTTTTTTAAAAAAGTTATATATTTTTTATTTCATGGAAAAATGCGTTGTGATTTTTATTAAATTTTAACCTTAAAAAATCATTATAATATATTATTTTTTAATTACTTTTTTATAATTTATTATTATTTACTGAGTTTGAAACTTCTTTGATCTTATAGTGAAGATGAAAAGTAAAAAAATAGTTATCTCTCTTTAAAGTGGGTTATGTTTGCAAATACTTTAGGGACGTTGAAAAAGCTATAATTTCCAGTGAAAAGGAATGTTTATTTTTCGTAAAAAGAGAGCAATGAAGAGTATGCGTTAATGATGTGAATGTAAATTTTTGAGTTGGCACGTTTGAGGAGTAGTGAGTATGAAATCGCGAGAAAGTATGGTGCGATTGAAGATGTTTCAAGTACGTGGAAAACGTCGTGAAATTGCACAGCTTGAGATGATGATCAAAGAATTTGAGCGAATGGTGTTAGAGCTAGAAGCACAAATTGAAAATGAAGAATGTAAATCTGGAAACAATGATATTCATCATTTTGCTTATTCCGCTTTTGCGCGTGCGGCGCGGCAAAGACGTGATAATCTTATAAATTCGATTCGTGATTTGCGGCTTCAGAAAGAAAATGCTGCAATTGCTCTGCGTGAAGTCAAAACAGAGTTACAACGTGCACAGCGCCTTGGGGGACGGGGAAACGAGGCAACAGCAGATGATAGCTGTGTCTTGATGCAATCTAACTCCATGACTGGATAATATAAGCTGCAGCTTTTAAGAGAAGCTCTTTAATATTGACATGTTAAAAACAAAAAACAGCCAAATTTAATAAATATTTGGCTGTTTTGAATCGTATTTTGAAATTGAGATCCAATCATTATTAATGGTAATTAATACCTGTAGTGTTGAATCCTCGTTACTCGTAGTCCCGCTAAGCCGTGCTCATCGATTAAACTCTGCCATGAAAGAAATTCTTCCACGGTCAAAGTATAACGTTGACACGCTTCGTCAAGACTTAACAATCCACCTCTAACTGCTGCAACAACTTCAGCTTTGCGACGGATAACCCAGCGCCTTGTTGTTTTCGGTGGAAGGTCAGCAATTGTGAGCGGACTTCCGTCCGGTCCAGTAACATATTTTATTTGTGTTTTTGTCAAATTGGTCATTATTTCTTCTATTATTTCTTAAAGACTCGACTTGTTATGTAAAATATGAGTTTTAAAAAAGAGCTAAATTTATGGGAAAAAAATTAATAAAATAAGCCAATATTCTAAAAATATCACAAAAAGTAAGTGGAACAGTCTATTATAATTACTTTAGTTGCATTTTGATTCACAGAGTAAGGAAGATTTTCATTGTGCCTTATGTGCATTTTTAGCTGCTTTTTAAAAAAGTGATGCTATTGGTTGTAGAAAAGGATAAAAAAGCAATATAAAAAAACGATATATAGCGTGCATAAGAATATCGGTGAACGATACACTTTAAGTAGAGAATAAAATATGTTTTTGAATAGTCTTGATTTTCCAGGACAACCTGAAGATTTCCGCATTGTTGTTGCAATGTCTGGAGGCGTTGATTCATCGGTTGTTGCAGGTCTTTTGAAAAAAGAAGGTTATGATGTAGTCGGAATTACATTGCAGCTGTATGATCATGGTGCTGCCACACATCGTGTGGGTGCATGTTGTGCTGGGCAAGATATTGAAGATGCACGTCGTGTAGCAGAAATGTTGGGGATCCCGCATTATGTTCTTGATTATGAAAAACGATTTCGTGAGGCTGTGATTGATCCTTTTGCAGAAAGTTATGCACACGGAGAGACTCCCGTGCCATGTATAGCATGCAATCAGAGCGTTAAGTTTGCTGATTTATTAGAAACCGCACGAGACTTGGGTGCAGATGCTTTAGCAACGGGGCATTATATTCGCAGCCGCCCCCGTGGCGAACATAGAGCGCTCTTTCGCCCTCTCGATTCTGAACGTGATCAGAGTTATTTTCTTTTTGCAACGACACAAGAGCAGATTGATTATTTGCGTTTTCCACTTGGGGATCTTTCAAAAACGCGTGTTCGTGAAGTCGCAGCAGAAATGGGTTTTGTTGTTGCCAATAAGCATGACAGTCAGGATATTTGCTTTGTTCCGCGGGGAAAATATTCCGATGTTATCACAAAATTGCGACCAGAAGCTGCTAACCCTGGGGCTATTGTACATATTAATGGGCAGGTTTTGGGAAAACATTCGGGAATTGTCAATTATACTGTTGGTCAGCGTCGTGGCATTGGTGTTGCAACTGGTGAAGCGCTTTATGTGGTTTATCTCGATGTGGAAAATGCGCGTGTTATTGTTGGTCCACGTGAAATGTTGGAAACACATAAGCTTTTTTTGCGTGATGTAAATTGGCTTGGTGATGAACAGTTGGACAGCTTCCCTTCTGATGGTGTTGAGGTTGCAGTAAAAGTTCGCTCAACTTGTTCTCCACATTTGGCACGTTTGCATTATCAAGAGGGAATTTTTTCTGTTGATTTGCTAGAGCGTGAAAGTGGTGTAGCTCCAGGACAAGCCTGTGTTATTTATGACGATAAGAGTGATGAAGCACGTGTTCTTGGAGGTGGTTTTGTGACGCATTCAGAGCGTGCTGCTGGTACTGAAGTGATGTTGAAGCGCATTTTGTGCAATCTGGAAACAAAAGTGTCTCTTTCTTCTGAATGTAAAACAACTGCTTCTTAGGCAATCTCTTGGTAAGCAAAATATACACCCATTATGGGATGTTTTTTATAATTTAAATATTATTACCTTTAGCAGAGCTAATCAGAATCGGCAAAATATGCTTATGCAAAATCTGTGCAGTATCGAGTCTGTAAACCAAAGAGAAGCTGTAGGCTATAGAAATGTGTAAGACTTTTATTTTTGTAAATGTGGATGAGCAAGCTATCATTTATTCTTTGTTTTTAAAGTTGTTTTTTCTGGAGAATGTGAAGCAGAGAGGAAGAACATTGAGAATTTGCATTGTTTGAAGTCTTATAATGCTGCTTGTATCAGCATCTTGCATAGAAGATATTTTTAAAGTTATCTCAATAGAGAGTTTGGTTGGTTTTTTAGTAAGCAAGTTGCATAAGGTTTTCTCAATGATAATGCCATCATAAGTAATAAAGGTGGGTGCATTGCGAAAAATGTAGCTATATTATCATAATAAAGATACTGCATAAAACCAAAGGCAAGGTCTGTTTTGAAAAAAACTTTTAATGATAAGAGCGTTCTGTGTTGGTTGACACCAAGTATACCACGGTGAATATGGAAGCCCATAATATTACATATGTTTTTTTGCAAAATACGATAAATGAGATAGGGCTAAATGGAACATGTTAATTATGTTGCTTGTAAATGGGGATGGGGTGAGAGGTGTTTTGTCACTATGAGCAACTTGGAGTGGAAAATTCTTTTGAGTGCAGCAATGTTAACAATATATTACTGCTTTCAGTGATAAATTGGTGTTATTGCCTGACAAAATTTTTTTATGAATGTTACAATAAGTATTCAGGCACGAATTGTTAGCTTCGTGGATTGTTGTGATATTCAAATTTATACGAAGATTTTAGCGTTATTTTTTCTAAATTTTCAGATGCTGAATATTCACTTTATTTGTGAGTAGAGAAGTAAAAAATTGCATTATTTTAAACTTAAGGTAGAATCTATGTTGACATAATACAACTATAGGTATAGTATGAAAATACCGAGTGCGGTGCGATGTATTGTTTCCGTATCGGGTGCAGGGCTTTAGGTCCCCGCTATTTCCTAAGCTCTGTATACCCTTAATTACTAAGGGAAAAGAATCTGGGTCCCCAATGCCCAGATTCTTTTTTTGGGGGAGGGATGAGAGTTCTCAGTTCTCAGTTCTCAGTTCTCAGTTCTCAGTTCTCAGTTCTCAGTTCTCCTTATCTTGAAAATAATTTTTAAGATTGTTGGGGCAGTCATAATATTTTTTTACAGTATAAGAATAAGGTTGCCAGCAAAACGCTGAGCAACCATTTTTGTGCTTTGTGCAATTATTCTGTTTGGTACGATGTTTAAAAAGTTGATAGAGATGGTGCGTTAGCGTGAGGAATTTGAGCAAAATAACACGGTGCTTTTTTCAATCAGGCAACAACAACGTTCAGTGACGCAAGAAATTATTGATAATCAATGAGATGTATTTAATTTTTCTTGAGGAGACTGGCTTGTTTCTTTTTTCATCATATCCACGTTACTAATGCCTTTTTATATTCATTGCGTTATGGTGTATAAAACAGAGACGTTGTTGCAAATGATAATAGTGAGTTGTGGAAGCACCTTTTATTGTGTGCTGAAGCGTTTGTGAGATAAGAAATATTGTCCTGACAGGTAAAAAATATCATAGGGAGTATGGTTAAAAGTGTTATTACTTATTGGGTGAAGAAGAAGGGGGGGATGTTATGGATATAAAAGTCAATATACAAAGCTTAGCTCTACGCTCTATTTTTATTGCTTGTATTGTTTTTTCTTTGAAATATTGGGCATATCGCATTACTGATTCGGTTGCACTTTATTCTGATGCATTAGAATCAATTGTAAATATACTTGCAGCATTTGCAGCGTGGTGGGCTGTTAAAGTAAGTATGAAGCCAGCGGATCAAGAGCATCCTTTCGGACATCATAAAGTGGAATATTTTTCTGCTATTCTTGAAGGTATACTAATCATTATTGCAGCAGTTATGATTGTAAGAGAAGCATGGATATCTCTTTCCACTGTTGAATTAGTACAGGAGCCTGGAATATGGCTTGTTATTCATCTTGTAGCCAATGTTATAAATTACATATGGGGGCGGGTTCTTGTTCAGCAGGGGAAAGTTCATCGCTCACCAGCTCTGCAAGCTGATGGGATGCATTTCATAACAGATGTTTTTACTTCGCTTGGCATTTTAATTGGTCTGATTGCTGCTTTTGTAGGTGGATGGGCTCTTTTGGATCCAATTTTGGCGATAATAGTTGCTGTTAATATTCTTTTACAGGGAGGAAAAGTGATTAACAGTGCCATTCAGGGGTTAATGGATGCTGGAATTGAGTTAAATGAAACTATACGGATCCGTGATCTGATTTCTGCAAATGCACATGGTGCGCTTGAAGTGCATGATTTACGTACGCGTGTTGCAGGTAGAGCTACTTTTATAGAGTTTCATTTGGTTGTGCCAGCTGCAATGCAGGTAGGAGAAGCACATCAAATTTGCAACAAAATTAAAAGTGTTCTTAAAAAAGAAGTGAATAATGTGCAGATTTCTATCCATGTAGAGCCTGAAGATGAGGCTAAACTACCTCTTGGGACGACAGTTGTCCCTTTTGTATAAAGAATTTTTATAAGAGTGTTTGCCAAATAATATCACTGTTTAAAAGAGCATGAAATAAGTAACATTTTTGTTTTTATTTGAGTGCCAAGAATTAAAAATCAATTTTTTCAGTGCACGCTATTTCATTTTTTTGATTGATGATACTATAACGTTGCAGCTGACAGTGCCATTCATGATGCAAGCGTTCAATAGCAAATAAGTTAAAGCCAGCAGGAGGTTTTTTGTCACCAAAATTTTGCGATGCGGAAGCAACTCCGACAATAGGAATTTTTTTCATGCTTCCTTCGATGATATTTAATGTGGGTAGATGAGTATGTCCGTGAAGAATGAGTTCGCAGCCGTGATGTTTGATCACTTCTTGAAAACGTTCTATGCCCCATAATTTTTTATGCCAAGAGGTTGCATGGGAAAAGGGAGGGTGATGTATCATTACCACACGAAAGAGATTGCGTGCTGCAGCTTCATCTAAAAGTTGCGATAGAGCTTGTGCTTGCATTTTTCCAAAATAGCCAGAAGCTTGAAAAGGTGGTGTAGCAATGGCAGAAGAAGCACCTATGATAGCTACATTATTGCGAATGCGCATATAAGGAAAGGAAGAGGTACTTTTTTGAGGGAAATCGCCTTTGATCCAAGGTTGCAGGAGGATACATGCCTTTTGGAATGCTCCGCGGACATAAGCATCATGATTTCCAAACGTTAAAGAAATGTTTTGAGGTTGTCCTTGATTAAGCAACCAATGACGAGCTTGTTCAAATTCTTTATTAAGAGAAAGATTGACAAGGTCTCCAGAGATTACAAGGTGGTCAGGATTTTTCTTTTTTAAGGCGTCCATCAAAGTTTCTAGGACATTTGTTGCCATTTGTTTCTTACGTTTTTTTTGCCAATTAAGATAGCCAGTAAGGCGCTTCCCAAAAAGTTCAAATAAGGAAGGTTGCGGCAAAGGTGAAAGATGCACATCCGATATATGGATAAGATAAAACATAGGTGTTAGCATAGCGCTGAAAACGATTTAGGCAATAAAAAAGAAGAGAAGCTAGTGTATATTTGAGGCAAAAGAAGATTGTTAAGTGAAAAATGATTTATTGAAAATACGAAAAACGCATCTGAAAAATTTATACTTTATTGGTTTTTGAGTTATAAAAAATGAGTATGTGCAATTATTGTTGTATTATTGGCAGTGTATATTTTTTTGCAAGATAACGGCATTCTAAAGTGGCTATACAAATTTTCAAGATTGTTTAACGGCTTTCACGATACCACACGCTGCTAAACAGTAAAAGACAAGCAAGCAGTGCAAGAAAGCCAGAAAAAATCGAAAAATAAAAGGCACTGATTAAACGCGTTTCAGTTGTTTCTTTCAGAATAATTGAATGCGTAAAAGGAGATGTTTGTTCTGTTTGTGACCGAGTCAACTTGATAGGGGGAAGGCTAATATTTTTTTCTTCCTTATGGTGTAAACGCATAATGTGCCCGCCAGTATGTTTACTAATAGGGGCTAGTTTTTCTTCTGTTGAAATGAGGTCAGACAATTCAAGGTTATTGAGCACACCTACAGAAGAAAGTACTGTTATATCCTCGTTTCGGATGGTGAAAATCCCTGTTTCATCGGTGTGAACAGTTGCTGTAAATACACCTTCTTTTTCTTTCGTAAGAGTGATATTTTTTTTCTTTCCAGAGGGGAAAGTCACTTCGACTGGTTCTGGGTGATCTTTAAGCGTTTGGCGACGAATTGTTAAACGATGATGGTCACTTGTGGTGCTTAATTTTTCTTCCTCAAGCTCTGGCTCTTTCATAAGCCAATGAAAAATTCGACGATAAAGGGCTGCATAAGGACCGCCACCTTCAAAACCTCGTGCCCAAAGCCAACTTTCGTCGGAAAGCAACATGCCTACACGTCCTTTATCAACATGGGAAAGAAGTAAAAGGGGCTGTTCATCAGCACCTTTCATGAGAGCAGTTGTTTTATCTGCATTTTGAATTGCAATTTGTCGTAGCCACCGTCCCCATTGAGAGGCTGGATAAGTGGGCGTTGCAAGATCTCGCGTAACAGGGTGACGTTCACCTTCTCGTGTGATGGTGGGACGAAAAGGTTTTTGAATAATAATACCATTTGGTAATGCAGGCAGAATACTTATCAAAGGGGTTTGGGCAAGCGAATATTGTTGCGTAAATTCAGGTCCCGTTACCATCAACAACGCACCACCATTTTTGACATATTGGGCGATATAGTCATAATAGATGAGTGGAAGAACAGCGGAATGTTGGTAGCCATCAAGGATAATGAGATCAAAATTATTAATCTCTTCTACAAACAATTTTGTTGTGGGAAATACCACAAGTGACAATTGGCTTAATGGCGTATTGTCTGCTTTGTTGGGGGGACGCAAAATAGTAAAATGAACAAGGTCAATATTGGAATCGCCTTTTAAAAGATCACGCCATGTCCGTTCACCATTGTAAGGCGCGCCTGAAATAAGAAGAACACGCAGATTTTCTCTAATCCCTTCAATAACAGTTATGGCACGGTTGTTTTGAAAGCTTAATTCACCTTTATGTGTATCGGTTGCAACTTGAATGATATTTTTTTCAGCATGAGGAAGCGTAATTTCAGTTTGAAAAATGATCCCTGGGGTTACAGAATAATGACCAACTTCTTGGTCGTTAACGCTTACAGTAATGTTTGCTTGCGCTGGTAAAAATCCTTGGGGTTTGCCTTTATCTTCTACCAAGATGGAGAGCTTTTGTGGCTTATTGATAAGAGCAAAGCGGGGAGGAGAAATAAATTTAACTTGGCGATCAAATTCGTCCGATCTTCCTGTTATGAGAGCATTGATAGGGGCTTTGTGGTGAAGGTCTACTAATGGTGGAATATCATGCACTTGTCCATCGGTAATCAAAATTGTACCAGCGTAACGAGATGGCGGTATATCAGATATAGCTTGGGTTAAAGCACTAAACAAATTCGTTGCGGGTGCATATTGATTGTTAGAAAGTTTTCCAGCATCAATAAAGCGTGGCTCAAATTGTGGATAACGAGCCAACAGATTTGTTAATTGCGCGCGTGCTTCATTGGTATCATTTATACGTGTGCCAAAAGTTTGGCTTTCACTACGGTCAACAATGATGCCTACAGTGCTTTTAAGTGGTTCGCGTTGTTCTGTTACTATTATTGGGTTAAGCAAAGTCAAGATAAGTGAAGCCAATGCCATAAGACGTAATAAAGAGCCTCGGCGGTGTATAACTAAGCCGATAATTGCAAAAAGAGCCGCTCCCCCCCCTAATAATAGAATCCAAGAGATAGGCAAAAAAGGTTGAAAAGTGATGAATGAGATCATTGCCTTCTTTCTCTGTTAAAGCGTTCCAATAGCGCAGGGACATGAACTTGATCAGCTTTATAGTTTCCTGTAAGTACATAGATAACAATATTCAATCCTGCACGAAATGCCCACAGGCGTTGCATCGGATCATCGGAAATAAGGGGATATTTCCACGTGCCTTTTGCGTCTAGTGCCCAAGCACTAGCAAAGTCATTTGCGGTGATAAAGAGAGAACTTACGTTATCACCAGTGGTAAGAGGATTCTTATTTTTTTTATTCATTGATGATGCTTCAACCCATAAAGGTGACCCACGGTAAAGACCAGGAAAATCTGGCATAATATAAAAAGAACGTGCAACGACATGGTCTTTTGATGCTGGTTCAAGGGCTGGAATATTTAATCCTTGTAAGATGGTTCGTAACCTTTGGGTGGCTGGGGTGGCTGTTCCTTCAAGACTAAGATTGGCATTTATCTGGTCGCGCGTGTCAAATAAAACTGTACCTCCATGTTTCATAAAGGTATTTATTTTTTCAAGGCTTTTTTGTGTTGGTACAGGGCTGTTAGAATCTATCGGCCAATAAATAAGAGGGTAGAAAGCAAGCTCATCTTTATCAAGATCAAGCGCTATCACAGAGCTGGGCGAAAGCATTGTACGTTCTGCTATGAATTGGCTTAGTGTCTCTAGTCCGCTTTTACTTGTTGCATCAATTTCATGATTATTGGTTATAACATAAGCAAGATGTGTGGCGCCTGCTGCTTGCACTATAGTTTTATCATAATTTTCTGTTTCTTGTGCATGAACGGTTGGAATATGTGAGAATAAGGTGATGAAACCTATTGTGAGAGAGAAAATAAAGAGCATATTGTTTTGTCGGTTGAGAAAAAAAACGCCTCCCACCCATAAAGCTAAAAAACTATCAAAGGCGAATAATACAATCGCTAATCCTAAAAGTGTACCAATGAGATGTTTTTCTTTTGTATCATAGGATAAAGGACTTTCACTCAAGGAGGTGGGCAATGACGATTGTTTCATTAAACGTGATGAATGATTTAAAAGATTAAGTGCATAAAAATTATTTTTAAAGCCGTAAAGTCCAGGTGGAGTACGGTAGGAGGGCAAAGGTGGGTTTTGCGCATCAATAACGAGTGGAACAGCATGAGAGGGGGGAGTTTGTAGCATGCCATCAGCGGTTAATGTCTGCCAAGGATGGTGTAGTGTTGCTGTATTGATGTCTGCTGGGATTTTATTTTCATAAGCACTGAATGTGATTAATTTTTGCAACATTTGTGCAAAAAAACCAGAAAGAGGAAGATTTGACCATGTAGGATCTGGCGCAATATGAACAAAAATGAGTGTGCCTTTGCCACGACTAGTTGCTGTAACAAGAGGGGTTCCATCAGCAAGACTGAGCCACGTTTTTTCAAAAAGATCCGAGCTTGGTTCAGCTAAAATTTGGCGTGAAACGGTTACATCTTTTGGAAATGGAAGGTCAGAGAAGAAGCTATTTTTTGCAAAAGGTGCCAGTTTTTGTGGTTTAGCCCAAGACATCACACTCCCAAGCAGGCGTTTTCCAAGGCGCAGTGGTACTGGCAATAAGGTATCATGCTGTTCTGTAGTACTTAGATTTTCTCCTGCAAAGCGAATGAGTGTCCCTCCTTTATTTACAAAATCAGAGAGCCTTTTTTCTGCTTCTTTTGACATATTGACAATGTCACCCATAATGAAAACAGACGGATTTTGTTTAAGTAAATGATCAATATCAACTGAGAGCTCTCTTCCTCCCGCTGTTATAAGCTGTGTGTGATCTTGTAATGCCTTGATAATATAGTAAAATGGTGAAAGCAAGGGTTGTGCCATTTCATTGATACTTGGAGAGAGAAGAGCAACACGGTTTACGCGATTATGGCTATCAATTAAGAAAGTTGCAGCAGCATGGGCGTGATTTTCGATTTTTATCCATGCTATATCATTGCGTAATTCAAGTGGTAAATTAAAAGGAACAAGAGCTGCTGTTTCTCCTTCGTGAAAGCTTGTTGTAAAGCGACCAAGAAGTTTATTGTTTAAATCATAAAGGCTTAAATTGATTGTAGCTTCGCCGTGCATGGTTGCACGAATGGTGCGTGCGACGATGTTTCCATTATTATTTTCTATAGCTGTTATACCCATTAAATCAGAAATATCAGCCAAATACCACAAGAGTGTTTTGGGTTTTAGCTGTTCAATAAGGGCAAAAGCCTGATCATCTTCGCTCGTTTGTAAACCATCGCTTAAGTAAGCAATGTCAAGAGATTTTTCTTTGTTTATTTCAACAAGTTTTTTGAGTGCACGCACGCGGTTAACAGGCCAAGGTTGAGGTTGCAAATTCATTAAATGTTGTTTTACAACTTGTGCGGAGAAAGGACCAATATGAGAGATGTCATTTTCAGCTGTAGCAAGCAAATAAATATTTTTTTGATGTTTTTCTGCTTGAGAAAGAAGAGTTTGGGCAACAGTAATACGTTTTTTCCATTCTTTCGCAGATGCCCACCCATTATCGATAATGAGTGCAAGTGGTTGAGATCCAGAGAGTGTAATTGGCTTTTGATTCCAAATAGGCTGCGCCAAAGCAATAATAATCACTGTTGCCATGGTTAACCGTAACAGCAATAACCACCAAGGTGTATGGCGGGCAGCTTCTTGCTGATGCGCGACTTTAGGCAAAAGGCGTAAAGGGGGAAAGAGTTCTTTCCGCGGACTAGGAGGGGTTATCCGTAATAACCACCAAATGATTGGTAAGGATAAAAGCCCTAATAAAAGGAGAGGAGCGCCAAAACTCAAAATGACCTCCTTGCATAAGATGGAGAGCTACCTATTTTGTTTGCAAGCTGTAAAATAACTTCTGTTAAGGGGCGGTCAGTTGGACTCACATGATAGTTCCACCCTTGGCGTGAACAAAAATTTGCTAATTCTTGTCGTCTTTTTTGATATAGTTTGCAATAATGTTCACGGAGGCTTTCTGCTTTTCCTAAAACGCACTTTTCTTTCGTTTCAGGATCAAAAAATTCTGTACGACCTTTATAAGGAAAGTATTCTTCTGCGGGGTCAGCAATTTCAACTAAATGGGCAGTCACTTGTTTTGCAGATAAAGCTGCTAACTGTTGGATGATTTTTTCAGGATGATCAAGAAAGTCGCTTATTATGATGATATGTGAAAAGCGCGTAATGGTTGAAAAATCCGGAAATGAATTTTCTGCTTGATAATTCGTTAAAGCGAGTGCCATGCGTTCTATTACGTTGGATGTCATTGTGGGGGGCATTAAATTGGGGATAGCAATATATTCACCGCTGCGAGCAAGAAGTGTTGCCAATGCAAGAGAAAGAATAATAGCGTGGTTCCCCTTAGAGATTTGAGAAAAGCGTGAACAATAATGCATAGAAGCACTCTGATCAGGCCAAATCCACACTGTTTGTGTCATTTCCCATTCATGTTCACGTAGGTAAGTATGTTCATCACGTGCTGAACGGCGCCAGTCGATGTGTGTAATGGATTCTCCTGCAACATAAGGGCGAAATTGCCAAAAATTTTCTCCGTTTCCGCGTTTGCGTCGTCCGTGCCATCCAGTGATCAATGTATTGGCAATAAGGCGTGCTTGTAAAAGACAATACGGCATCTTTTCAGCATCTTTATATAGCTGAGTTGCAAGTGACAGCGGAGATTTTTTTAAAACTTTTTTGCCAATGGCCATTAGAGGGCGTCTTTCACAAGAGTGTCGATAATATTTTTTATGGTTACATCTTCAGCTCGTGCAGAAAAATTGAGTGCCATGCGGTGTTGTAATACAGGCTGAGCCAATGTTGCAACATCATCAAGTGAGGGGGCTAAACGCCCATAATAAAGAGCGCGGGCGCGGGCACAAAGTGAAAGTGCTTGTGATGCCCGAGGTCCAGGTCCCCAAGCAACATAATTGTTTGCAAAGGTGTTATCTTTATCAGGGCGGGCTGAACGGACTAGCTTTAAAATGGCATCGACAACATTTTCGGAAATGGGCATTTTACGGACAATTTTTTGAATTTTTTGCAATTTTTCTGCTGATAAAATTGGTTGTGCACTTTGTGTTTTTTCTATTGTTGTTTCTAAAATGATACGTCGTTCTGTCGTAAGATCGGGATAATCAATGTCGATCTGCATTAAAAAGCGGTCAAGTTGTGCTTCAGGAAGTGGATAAGTTCCTTCCTGTTCGAGAGGGTTTTGGGTTGCAAGCACGTGGAAAGGTTGTGGCAAGTCGTAATGGACTCCAGCAACAGTGACATGATATTCTTGCATAGCTTGCAGAAGGGCTGATTGCGTGCGTGGAGAGGCACGATTAATTTCATCAGCCATGAGAAGTTGGGTAAAAATAGGACCTTTGATGTAACGGAAAGAGCGCTTGCCATTTTCGTCTGAATCCATAATTTCAGAACCGATAATGTCTGATGGCATCAAGTCGGGTGTAAATTGGATGCGCTTTCCATTAAGTCCCAATACTGTTCCCAATGTTTCAACAAGACGCGTTTTTGCTAAACCTGGAGCACCAACGAGAAGAGCGTGACCACCAGCTAAAATGGCTGTTAAGGCGTATTCAATTACATGCTTTTGACCAAAAATAACTTTATCAATTTCTTGCTGTAAAACATCTAATTCTTTGTGCACTGTATCAATATCATCAATGATTATTTGAGCTTCGTTACTGATATTGGCATTCTTAATAGAATTAGATAACGTATCGCTTTGACTCATATTATTTCCTTAAGGCATTTGTCGTAAAATTGATAATTTTTTCTGCATGATAATGAATATTTTATGATTTGTAGCAGAAAATGAAGAGAAAAGAAGTATCGTGGGCTGTTTTTTTTAATATTCGTGCACAGATGGAGGAATCACTTTTGGGCAAATGGAATTATTTTCTCAGGGGTGGAGGATTAGAGTGTGACCCTGTACAAGGTATCTGTCTAAAAGAATGATGGCAATTGTTTGAAAGGTTAAGGGGTGAACATAATACAAAATTTTAAACATGTTGATTGGTTACAGCATGAGCATGTCCAAACACTTCTGCGTGTTTTGTCTTTGGATGGTGAAGAGGCACGTATTGTAGGAGGAGCAGTGCGCAATCAGCTGTTGGGGCAGCCTATTAGTGATATTGATATTGCTACAACCTGTTTGCCGCAAAAGGTTATAGTACGTGCAGAAGAAGCGGGATTTAAAGCTATTCCTACAGGCGTTGCATTTGGTACAGTGACAGTGGTTGCCGAGTCATGTTCTTATGAGGTTACAACTCTCCGCTCTGATATTGAAACGGATGGTCGTCATGCAAAAGTAGCATTTGGTCGTGATTGGAAAAAAGATGCTGAGCGGCGGGATTTTACTATCAATGCGCTTTATTGTGATGCTGCTGGGCAGCTTTATGATGCAGTAAAAGGTTTGAATGATATTGCAAACCGAACAGTACGTTTTATCGGAATTGCAGAAAATCGTATTTGCGAGGATTATTTACGTATTTTGCGATTTTTTCGTTTTTTTGCTTGGTATGGAGCAGGACGACCTGATGTAGAGGGATTGAAGGCATGTGTTCGTTTAAAAGATGGTCTGCAAAAACTTTCATCTGAGCGTATTTGGGGGGAAATGAAAAAACTTCTGTCTGCTTCAGATCCAACACGTGCTCTTTTATGGATGCGCCAAAGCGGAATTTTGACACTCATTTTTCCTGAAACAGAAAAATGGGGCATTGATGCGATTCATTCACTTGTGAAAGCAGAACAAGCGTTTGGCTGGAAAATAGACCCGCTATTGCGGCTAGAAAGCCTTCTCCCTCCTGATTCTATACGTCTTCATGAAATGGCGCATCGCTTGCGTTTATCTAATAAAGAAACAATGCGGTTAAAGAAGTGGGCAGAGCTAGAATTGATAAGCCAGAATTGTTCAGATAATTTTGTGCAAAAGCTAATTTATTTTCATGATCGACAGCCAGTTTTAGATCAATTATCCTTATCCGTGGCTGCAGCGCATGCTGATGCTCAGAGAGGAAGTGAGATTTCACAAAAAGCAGAAAAATATATCAAATTTTATCAGCTTGCTCAAAAATGGCAAATTCCGACTTTTCCTATAAGTGGCAAGGATTTGATGAAAAAAGGTTTACCTAAAGGAGTGCTTTTAGGACAAAAGCTCAAAGAGCTGGAAATGATATGGATCGAAAGCGGATTTTTAATAAACCGTAATGAATTATTAGAAAGAATTAATTTATAGTATTAATATTTTTGAATAATTTACTGTTTTTATTCTATTTATTGTCATTTTTCATAGAATTTTACTTTCTTTATTATAACCAATTTGGCGAAGTGCTTCTCCTGTCGTTATAGCCACACTCATTGCAAGATTGAGAGAGCGCGCATGTGGTTGCATAGGAATTTTTAATACGTAGTCAACGGTTTCATAGACATAATCGGGAACTCCTGCTGATTCACGACCAAAAAGTAAAACATCATTTTTCTGGTAACATATCTCTGTATAGCATGTTTCTGCTTTTGTGCTTAAAAGTAAAAGGCGACGATTAAAGCGTTTAATGGTGTTCATAAAATGTTGCCAATCGATGTGTCGTTCTAAAGAGGCATATTCAAGATAATCTAAGCCTGCTCTCTTAAGGTTGCGATTTGATAGATTAAAGCCAGCAGGTTCAATAATATGTACATGCAAACCAAAACAGGCACTAAGACGCAAAATCGTTCCTGTATTACCAGCAATATCAGGTTGAAAAAGAGCAATGTGAAGTGTCATACACCATACCTTATGTTTTTTCTGTGATTTATAAAGAAGCTCTGTGGTTTATTCCAGAAATATAATTGAAAAGCATATGGTTTTTACATTTAGGTGTTACAGACATTTAGGCTTTCGGGGGAAAGTTATATGCATTAAACTTATTATGAGATATGCAAAAGCATGTCTTTAAAAATATTGTGCTTATTCTTGAGGAATAGATTAATGTGATTTGCAAGACTGTGTTGTGTGACTGAGTGCTGAGAGCAAATAGAATATTCAAAAATTATTATAGAAAAAATATTTTATGATCTAGATAGCATTATCTATTTTATAGGGAGCGCAGTGTCATACAAGGTTTTACGCTTTGGTTTTAATGTGTAGTTACAGTATTATAATCTCGTGGTAGGAAGTAATCGCTCAAACTGTTGATTGAATAAATTCAGGGTGAAATTGGGCTGGAAATTTTTCTGAAAAATTCGCTAAGTTTGATAATGGCAAGCCACTTAAAGTTTAAGGGAAGCAAAGCTTCCATTATTATAGAGGCCAATATTTTTTGGTACAAATTTTCATAAATTACATTTGTGAAAGATAATAAAGACGACTGCGAATATTTCATAGGGATTTGGACAATTATGAAAATGCACCTTATTGAGAGAATATTTTCATTGAGAGCTATTTTTTGAAAGATTTTTTTTGTGAGGTTTCATATTTTTGAGATTCATTAAATTAGACAGGCAAATTAAACGCTTTTGAAATACAAGCAGATGAAGAAAGTGTTTTTTTCGTTATGTATGCTTATTAAAGTTAAAGATATTGTTGTTTTATGGCTTTTTTTACCTTTATTAACGAACACAGAGAAAAATTTATTATTGATGGTGTGTGTGCCGTATGTTTGCCGTTTTTTATTTTTATCTTAATTTCTTAGCTGGTTATAATATCGTTGAACCAGAGTGTATTACAGATTTTTTACGCAAGGGATCAGAAAGTAGCAGAAGCCATGAAGATTTTTTATGGTTTGAGGGGTGAGCTTTAGTTTATCGCAAGCGATGCTTTTTATTCTAGTGTTACCTTAGGGCAGTGTTCGTATAAGGACAGGGTGTCGTTGCGTGTGGTGTTTTTGCTGATGTAAGGCATTGGTTCATACGGGGAGTTTTATCAGAAAATTAGTTTTTTCTTATTTTTATCACTTCGGTGAAGGGTTGTTTTTTGTTTTAAAAAAGTCAGATCTGATGCAGTTGAAGGGAAAAAAATTGAAATTTAAAAAAGATTGAAGTTATTGGTTATGAGAAAGTAGAGGGAACAAATTTAATTATGAGGCATTGAGAGTTTGTAAAGTAAAAACGGAGATTTAAAATGAAGAAAATTGCATTTACTACTCTTATGTCGGTTTTTTTGGCTTCTAGTGCTTATGCCCAATCTTTCGCAGTATCTCCTGAACCTGAAGTCGTTTTTTCAACGGGGACTGTACAGGTAGGTTCAGATATGTCTGCGCGTTATGTTACACCTACAGCGACTGATTTCGTTGCTTCAAGTCTTATTGGTGCGAATGTATATAATATAGAGGATAAGCATATTGGCGAAGTAAAAGATATTATTTTACGTGAAAACAGTATTGCGGGGATTGTTATTGCTGTTGGTGGTTTTCTTGGGATAGGAGAAAGCTATGTAGTCATTTCTCCAGAAACAATCCAAATGACAAATGACTATGGAAAATGGAAGCTTATTACAAATGCGACAAAAGATTCTTTGAAAGAAGCTCCAGCATTTAAATATGAAAAACATTGAGCACGTTTCTTTTTCTATGAAAAAACAGCAGCTACTAGAGAGAGGGTGGCGCTGTTTTTTTTTAAATAAAAAGTATCTTGTAAATGTTTTTAAAACAATTACGCAAGAAGCAGCGTTCGTTTATCTGAAAGATGTAGGAGGTTGTGTAAACGAATCGTGTTAAGTATTGTGCTTAAACAACATGATATCACCATCTTGCACAATATATTCTTTGCCTTCATCGCGAGCTTTGCCTGCTTCTTTTGCTCCATTTTCTCCTCCTAGAGCAATATAGTCCTCGTAGCTGACGGTTTGAGCACGAATGAAGCCACGTTCAAAATCGGAGTGGATGACGCCAGCTGCTTGAGGTGCTTTTGTCCCGCGTACAATTGTCCATGCTCGTGTTTCTTTAGGACCACATGTGAAGTAAGTGATTAAGTCAAGCAAGTGGTAGCCAGCACGAATGAGCCGATTCAGACTCGGTTCACAGAGGTTGAGAGCATTAAGATATTCTGTAGCTTCTTCTTCATTAAGTTGAGTGATTTCAGCTTCGATAGCAGCAGAAATGATAATGCTTTGGGCATTTTGTTCTGTTGCCATTTTTTCAACTGTTTGGGTAAAGCTGTTCCCATGAGCGGCGTCATTTTCACTTACATTACAAACATAAAGTACTGGTTTTGAAGTTAAAAGATTCAAACTGTTAAGAATATAGCGTTCATCGGAAGAGATGTCTTTGAGTAATAATCGGACAGGACTTCCTTTTTGTAACAAATTTAATGCTGCTTCCATCATAGGAAGAACTGTCAAAGCTTCTTTATCTTTTCCAGTTGCACGTTTACGGATTTGTACGATTCGTCGCTCAAGACTTTCAAGATCGGCAAGCATGAGTTCTGTTTCAACAGTTGTAGCATCAGAAACAGGATCAATATGTCCTTCTACGTGGGTAATATCCTCATCTTCAAAACAGCGTAAAACATGAATAATGGCATCAACTTCACGAATATTGGCTAAAAATTTATTACCTAGCCCTTCACCTTTTGAAGCGCCACGTACGAGCCCAGCAATATCAACAAAACTGATGCGTGTAGGAATGATTTCTTTTGAACCAGCGATAGATGCAACTTTTTCCATTCGAAAATCTGGAACGGCAACTTCGCCAGTATTGGGTTCGATTGTACAAAAAGGATAATTGGCAGCTTGTGCTGTAGCTGTTTTTGTTAATGCATTAAAAAGAGTTGATTTGCCGACATTAGGTAACCCTACAATACCGCATTTAAAGCCCATGAACTGTCTTCTTTTCTGTTGATTTTATAGTCAGAATAAATATTTCCGAATATTTTTATAGCATATTTTGAGAAAAGTTATAGTCTCTGGCTTTTAAGAAAGGATAAAAAAGCTATTTTGGAAGAAAGTATAATTTTGAATGTTGTGTTGTAAATATCTCCTATTTTAGTCGTAAAAGTTTTAATCGTAAGAAATTCTCACTTAATATTAACAGTGTGCTAAGTTTTTTATAATATGCAAGTCTGCGTATGAATCAATCGGAGAAAATATGAGAGTGTTGTCTCGTCGAGCCTTTTTAATTGCAACTGTAATTGCAGCACCTTTGGCTTTGGTTGCATGTGCTACTCGTCAATCAAATATATCTCAACAAGTTTTGCACGTTCCAGAAGAAATACGGGCTTTATATGGTCCTGTAATAAATGAGTCTTATTCATTACCCGCTATTGACCTTTCAACAATTGATCCAAAATTTTTGCGCCAAGAAGTAGTTTACTATACATCTTACCCACCTGGTACATTGGTTATAGATACTCAAGAACGTTTCCTTTACCTTATAGGTGAAAATGGAAAGGCTTTGCGTTATGGTATTGGTGTTGGTAAGGAGGGATTAGAGTTTGAAGGTGAAGGAGTTATACAGCGCAAGCGCAAGTGGCCGAGTTGGGCTCCTACTGCGGCAATGATGGCTCGAGAACCAGAGCGTTATGGTCATTTGGGGAAGGGAATGCCACCAGGACCTGATAATCCATTAGGTGCGCGAGCACTTTATCTTTACAAAAATGGGAAAGATACACTCTTCCGCATTCACGGTTCACACGAGTCGTGGTCGATTGGTCAAGCTATTTCAAGCGGGTGTATTCGTTTACTTAATCAAGATGCTATTGACCTTTATGATCGTGTTCCTGTTGGTGCACGTGTGATTGTATTGCAGAAAAATGAGGAACCATCCAGTATTTTGAATCAACAGAATATTAATGATCCACTCATGTCCACTATCTATTCAAGTGAATTGTTTTAGTTTTAAAGAGTGCAGATTTAGCTCGTTGCGTTTGATAAGTTCTTTCTCTTTAAAGACTCCCTTCTTAAAAGGAGTCTTTTCTTAAAAGAGAGAGTACGTATACGAAATTTTTAACAAGCAAGGCTAATTCATCTTATGTACGAGAAAAATGACTTTTTATTGTAAGTCTTTGTTTTTCATTACTCGTGAAATCTCGTTCATAAAGAGACTATTGTCACCTTTGACGAGAAGAGGAATATTTTTTGCAAGTGTGTTTAATAAGGGGAGAAGCCATTCCTGATCGGATTTTGTAAAATTTCCTAAAACATGTTGATGAACAAGTTCTTTAGAACCTGGGTGCCCGATTCCTAAGCGGACGCGACAGTAATCAGCACCACAATGGGCGTCAATAGATTTTATGCCGTTATGTCCGTTACTTCCCCCACCAATTTTTACACGTACTTTTCCAGGTGGTAAGTCTAATTCATCGTAGATGACAATTAAATTCTTCAATTCTAATTTATAAAATCGTAAAACTTCACCAATGGCTTGACCAGAGAGGTTCATGAAAGTTTGAGGTTTTATAAGAAAAGTTTTTTCACCATTTATAAGCCCATTAGAGATTTCTGCTTGAAATTTTTTTGACCATGGAGAAAAAGAAAAAGATTGGTAAATGGCATCAACAGCCATGAAACCAATATTATGGCGGTTATTTTGGTAATATGAACCAAGGTTGCCAAGACCAGCAATGAGCCACATATGCACCTTCAGTAAAGTGTGAAGAGTTAAAAAATATTTAAATAAAGGCGGGAGTTTTCTCCCACCTTTTGAAGTTTATTAAGCTTTTGCGTTATTTTCATCATTTTCTTGTTCTGTACTGTCATCACTGACATCCATGCCAGCAGGGGCTGCAATGGTTGCAATGGTAAAGTCTCTATCTTGGATAACAGGAGTAACACCTTCAGGCAGTTGTACTGCTGAAATATGGATAGAATCCCCCAGAGAGTAGTTGGCAAGATCAATTTCAATCGCTTGAGGGATGGCATTTGCTGGAGCAGTACATTCAATTTCATGGCGAACAATATTTAAGACGCCTCCCCGTTTAAGCCCAGGAGCTGTATCTTCATTGAGGAAGTGTACAGGAATACTCACATCTACAACGGATTTTGCGGAAATACGTAAAAAATCTATATGAATGGGAAAGTCACGAACTGGATCAAGTTGGTAATCTTTTGCTAAAACTAGAATTTTTTGTTTGCCAACTGTAATAGTTGCAGTGGTGGTACGAAAACCACCAGCGTGAATTTTGTGGAAAATTTCTTTATAAGAAACTGCGATTGCTAAAGGGGGCTGTTTGTCACCATAAATGACAGCTGGGATGAGACCGTTGCGGCGCAGTTCACGGGAGGACCCCTTACCAACCCGCTCGCGTATTTCGGCCTTAAGAGTGTAGCTTTTGCTCATGATTTAAGTCCTTATTTACATAATTGGAGATTCACCAAAAACCAACAACAGTTTTTGCAATGAATATGAAGATATGCGCTGTAAAATAGCGATTGCTCCATTCTGCGTTGCCTCCAAGGGTGTCTACGCAGAAGCTTGTTCTATAATTCAAACCTTTTGAAGATGCAAGAGTTGTGGGAAAAGTCTATGATCTTTACCGTTAAGAAAGAGGAAATGTTACAAGTATAATACAGATGGGAAAGCAGCAAATATTTGCTGATATATTCAAAATTGGAGGCTGGAGGCATTATGAAAGTTGAGATCGTCTTGGGGGAGATGTCAGAATCTAGTGCTTTGCGTAAAGCGATGCCAGCGCTCGTTGATCTTGAAGAATTATTGGCAACACGTCTGCTTGTGCAAGGGAATTCTGGTTCAGGAAAATCACATCTTCTTCGACGCTTGCTTGAACAAAGCGCTTCATGGGTACAGCATTGTGTAATTGATCCAGAGGGTGATTTTATAACTTTGGCAGATAAATTTGGTCATGTTGTTGTTGAGGCACAATGTAGTGAACAAGAATTGACACGTATTGCCTACCGAGTTCGCCAACATCGGGTTTCTGTGGTGTTTAATCTTGAAGGTTTGGATAATGAACAACAGATGCGTGCCGTTGGTGCTTTTCTTGGTGCATTGTTTGATGTGGAGCGTGATTATTGGTATCCTATGCTCGTGGTGGTTGATGAAGCACAATTATTTGCCCCAGCTGCTGCGGGAGAGGTTTCTGATGAAGCACGTAAAATTTCGCTCAGTGCGATGACCAATCTTATGTGTCGAGGGCGAAAACGCGGTCTTGCTGGTGTTATTGCTACACAGCGTTTGGCTAAGCTTGCGAAAAACGTAGCTGCGGAAGCTTCAAACTTTTTAATCGGGAGAACTTTCTTAGATATTGATATGGTTCGTGCTGCTGATCTTTTGGGGATAGAGCGCCGTCAAGCAGAAATGTTTAGAGATCTTGAGCGGGGTCATTTTATAGCTTTAGGTCCCGCTTTATCACGGCGTTCCTTACCTATCGTCATTGGCCCTGTTGAAACATTGGCGCGTTCTTCTAGTCCAAAACTTATGCCGCTTCCAACGAAGAGAACAGATGTCAAAGAACTGGTTTTTACTGCTTCACCAGAGGAAGTTTTAGTTCCATTTAAACATTCTCGAGAACCTGTGAAGGAAAAATCAGTTCATGAAATATTAGAAGAAGCTGTGCAAAAAAAACAAGAATTATTAGAAGAGAAGCCAAGTTTATTTTCTGAATTTTCTGTTGTGAATCATGATATACAGGCAGAACATATTATTCGTGAAATTATCAATGATCCTGAGGCTGCTTATCGTTCAACAGCGGTGCTTTATCAGGATTTTTTGGTTCGTTGCCGTATTCATGGTATATCGGGAGTTCCTTTTAATCTTTCGCAGTTTCGGCGTAAATTGGCTATCGCTCAGGCTGCTGTTGACGAAGAGACTGCTGCAAGTGAAAGCTGGAAACGCATTTTACATATATCGAAAAGTTTAGAAGATGATGTTCAAGGCGTTTTTTTGAATGTGGCACAGGCAGCGCTAACTGGAAAGCCATGTCCGTCAGATGCACTTTTGGCACGTCTTTACGGAACCCATTCTTTAAGCCGAGCACGTCGACTTTTAACCTATTTTGAAGAGCGCGGACTTGTTGTTATTCATACCCATTTTAGCGGTCAACGCATTATAGCTTTCCCTGAGCTTGGTGTAGAAACAGCACCAGGAGATCCAAAGGTGCCAGTTTAACCGAATAAGCTTGAGACAGATTGTTCTGCTGCTGTTCTTGCAATTGCTTCCCCAATTAAATCGGCAATTGGCAAAACACGGATATTATGCGCGTTTTCAATTGCTTTTGTTGACATAATTGAGTCAGTGATAACCAATTCTTTCATTTCTGAGTTGGTAATGCGTTCGATAGCATTTCCAGAAAGGACACCGTGTGTGATGTAGGCTGTAACGCTATTTGCACCGTGTTTAAGTAGAGCGCTTGCTGCATTGCAGAGGGTTCCACCTGAATCAACAATATCATCAAACAAAAGACAGTCTTTTCCAGATACATCTCCAATGATATTCATAACTTCTGATTCTCCAGGGCGTTCGCGACGTTTATCAACAATAGCCAGTAAACTGTTTAAGCGTTTTGCTAAGGAGCGTGCGCGTACTACGCCACCAACATCAGGTGAAACAACAATAACATTTTCAAGAGAGTAATGCATCTTAACATCGCGAGAAATGACTGGAACAGCATAGAGATTATCTGTTGGAATATCAAAAAAACCTTGAATTTGTCCTGCATGAAGATCCAATGTCAAAACCCTATGGGCTCCTGCTTCAGTAATTAAGTTAGCAACAAGTTTTGCAGAAATAGGGGTACGTGGTCCAGGTTTACGGTCTTGGCGGGCGTAACCAAAATAGGGGATAACAGCTGTGATCCGACGTGCCGAAGAACGGCGAAGGGCGTCAATCATGATGAGTAATTCCATCAAATGATCATTTGCAGGATAGGATGAAGATTGCAAAATAAACACATCTTGCCCACGGACATTTTCATGTAACTCTACAAAAATTTCCTGATCAGCAAAGCGTTTCACTGTTGCTTTACCTAAGGGAATGTTTAAATAATTTGCAACATCTTCAGCAAGACGCGGGTTGGAATTGCCACAGAAAAGTTTCATAGTAGAACCTCTAAATAATCACAATAGAATGTGACACGGTTTTTAACTTTTTGTCGTCAGATTGCAAGGAAACAATTACTACAGTGTTACAATTTTATTCATCATCGTTAAAGAAAGGGATACTTTCTTTTCTTTTTTCTGAAATTGTTTGTTATTTTGTGAGAAAAATTTGGGAACAGTAGGGGAATAAGCCACTATTGGTTGAGCTTTTTTGCAATTGTTTTATAAAAGGACAGCTTTAATATTTTCTATACCTTAGTTTGAGGTAAATGAGAAAAGTATGTTAAAAGACGTATTTTGTCATTAAATATTCTAATTAAACATCAAAGTTATCGTGTTTTATCAGTGAAGAGACCATTACATGAAAAAGCAAAAGTACAAATGGATTTATTTTTTATTGGGATGAAAAATTTTATTTTGCAGTTTTGGTATTTTTTGTAAGGCAAAAAAATTTTTCATTTTTCAACATAATAGCAGAAATTTGTCGTCCGTAATCGGATTCGTTACGGTGCATTGCGCGGCGATAGGAAAAAAAGCGCTGTTCATCTTGATAAGTGCAAAGTTCCAGACAAGAAGCATGAACTCCTGCTTCTTTTAGTTGATCCATAATAAAAGCCCATAGGTTGAAGTTAAAGTGGCCTACTTTATCTGTTTTTAAAAAATATTTTTGGAATTTGCTATGAGAATCAACAAATTGGTCATAAAATTCGCTTGTTACTTCATAGTGGCAAAAACCAATACAAGGTCCAAGAACCGCTGTTATTGAATGCCGTTTGGCGCCTTGTTTTTCCATAACAGAAATTGTTTTTTCCACAATGCCATTTAAGCTTCCTCGCCAGCCAGCATGCGTAGCAGCGATAACACCTGCTTGCGGATCAGACAGTAAAACTGGTCCACAATCTGCTGTAAGAATGCCGATTACTAGATCTTGTGTGGTTGTAACAAGAGCATCAGCTTTAGGAGGTTTACCGATAAAAGCTTTGTCAACAACAACGACTTCACAAGAGTGTATTTGGTGGAGTGTAATTAAATTTTGTACTTCAACACCAAAATAATTGGCAATTAAGGTGCGGTTTTGTGCAATATGTTCAGGGTGATCATTTGAGTTTTTTCCGACGTTAAGGCTGTGATAAAGGTTTTTTGAAACACCGCCTTGACGCGTAAAAAAGCCATGTTTTATTCCATGTGTGTGTAAAGCAGACAGATCTTTTGCAAGAATAGGCGTAGGGACAGGCTTCATCAAAGTTCTTTCTATAATTATTTTTAAAGTAGGAATGGTGTGTGAGATGCCAATATTTGTCAATACAATACTATAAGTATAATATATAAGTGTTATGTTGGCAGTCAAAATTGAGGAGGGAGTGGTATATTTTTATCACTCACATGCAAGACTTTAAAAAGTTTTCCCATTTGATCTGATCCAGCTAATCGTTCGATATCTTGGCAGATTTTACCTTGCAGTGCAGCACTTTTGTTGGCTCCAAGCTGTTTTGCACGTTCCAGAAGACCCATTTTAAAAAGAAAATCTCCTTGTTCTAGAATTTCGGCAAAACAGCCTTGTTCAAGAGCTATTGTTTTTAAAAAAGAAAAATCAACATGTGATGTTAAATCATGCTCACCAGGAGCATCAAAAATATCGCGAAATTTATGTTTTGAAACAGCTTGCAGCGTATCACCAAATGCAAGATTAGAAGAACCATAATCAATAAGCAATGCAGAACCACTCATTTGCATTAAGCGGTTACTGATTTGTTGCATAAATTGATGCCGTAAGGGAGCATGCTCAAAAATTGTTCCATCTGGTATTTTAGAACAGTAGGACTGTAAGCAAGAAGAAGGAAGTTTATGAAAGCTAGCAATAAACATGAAGTCCCCATTTGAATTCACTGTAATACGGCGCTCTCTCCATTCTCCATTGATTTTAATATATTGATTGATGGGGAGGGTATCGAGGAATTCATTGGCAATTAAAAAAAGATGTCCTGAGGGGAGTTGATCAAAATTTTCAATGCGGTGAATTTGTTTTTGATAAGAAGAAAGACGTTTTTTTTGTTCTTTTGCAAGCCGTTGGCTTATTTCAATAAGAAAAATTTCAGCAGCATTGAATGCTGTCGTGCATAATTTTTGAATGGTACGCAAAATATCATCCATGAGAGTTCCGCGTCCTGGGCCTGTTTCAGCGAGAATGAAAGGATGAGGACAATTTTGGGCTTTCCAGCTTGCAAGGATCCAAATGCCAATCATTTCTCCAAACAATTGGCTCACTTCGGGTGCGGTGATAAAATCGCCAGCGCGTCCAAAAGGTGTTTGTGTTTGATAATAACCAAATTGGGGATCTGTGAGTGCCAACGTCATATATTGACTGACAGTGATGGGCCCATTGAGGGTAATAATTTCTTTAATCTTCTCTTTGAGGGTAGTCATTATTTTCCAGATTCACATCTAAAAGCTTGGAGAAGGAGATAAATACCAAAAAGAAACATAGGAAAAGACAATGCCATGCCATAGGTAAATCCAGTGGAATGAAAAAGGGCTGAAAACCATTCTGGGTCTTCTTGAGGAACACGGTAAATTTCTGCAATGCTACGTGCTATTGCATAGCTTGTAATAAATGCTCCTGCTACAGCACCAGAACGTTTTAATGCTTTAAAGACAAAAATAAGAATGTACAGGATGATAAAGAGAAGAAACCCTTCCATAAGTGCTTCATAAAGTTGGCTTGGATGGCGCGGTAAATATTGGGGATCTTGGGGAAAGCAAACAGCCCAAGGTACAAAAGTCATATTGCCCCATAATTCTTGATTAATGAAGTTGCATATTCGCACAATGCCGATACCAATAGGAGCACCTGCGGCAATTATATCAAACATTGCTCGTATATTGATATTGTTTTTATGTGCAAACCAGATCATTGCAATGGTGATACCAATGAGACCGCCATGAAAAGACATCCCCCCGTTCCATACTGCAATGATGGCACTGGGGTGGCTAAAGTAATAAGCAGGATCCCATACAAGCACTTGTCCTAAGCGACCACCAATAATGATACTGATGGCAGACCAAGTAACAAAATCTCCTATTTGTTCTCTATCCATAGGAGGTTGGTTAGCATACCATAGGGATTGTTTTTTTAATAATTTTTGCGCATACCACCAAGAAAAAAGAATGCCTACAGCGTAACCAAGTCCGTACCAATGGAGAGATATGGGACCTAGATGGACGATTACAGGATCGAGAAAAGTAGGAAAAGCAATGGCAGGGCAAGAATTCATGGGCAAGGGCTTTACATTTGTAAGGTTTGTATGATGGTTAGAAATGACAGATGAATGCACGATGGTCAAGTCAGGAGAGTTATAGGTTTTTATCGTTGAGTGATAAAAATTTATGGTGGTAAAGGGTGTGAAAATGACTCAGATGAGGTCTTATAGTAACGTAAAATCTATAGAGTAGGGGGAACAAATACGATATCTAAATGTTATGAAAATACGCTATAGTGCGTGGGTTAATAACTAAAATTAAAGGAAAATCACATGCGTAATGGATCGAACCGTATTCTTGATGAATTAGCAAAATTAGCAACAGATGCAGCCGATGTTGCGCAAGGTATACGACGCGAAGCTGGAACAGCTGTTCGTTTACAGGCTGAAAAGATAGCAAATAAACTTGATCTCGTTTCACGTGAAGAATTTGAAGCATTTAAGGAGATGGTGCTAAAGGTACATGCAGACAATGCTGATTTGAAGAAACGTCTTGATGATTTAGAAAAAACGCAGACGTCAAAAAAATAAAATGATTTCCGTAAAAAATTATAACCTTGGAAAAAATATCCCCAATTTTTCAATATAATGTCTAAAACTAAAAAATGCTTAATCCTGAATCTGTTAGAGAAAATTGTTCATCTGCTTTTTATAAAAAAATTTTTTTTTTGAATCAGGGGGGCTGGCGCTATGAAATTGTATCAATACACTGAAAAAACTTGATGATTCGTTTTACTATTATCAAGTTTGTTGCCGCAGGAAGCATTATGTGTTTCTCGGTATTGTGTACTGTTGATGTTTTTAATGTGTATTTGTTTGATGTAAAGGCTTTGATTGTAGCAAAATGTTGTTACGGTTTTGGCGCTTTATGTTTTGTTAATAACGTTGTTCATATTATTGAGGGCTAATGATGGAGCTTGCATTTTGCGTCACAGAAAGAGAGGAGCATCCTGTTGATTTTATCGAACGGATTGCTTGTAAATATGATTGGTCTTTTGAGCGGAATGCAGAAGATGAAATTAGTGTTTGTGTGGAAGGAACACGGGCAAATTATCGTCTTGCTTTTTCATGGATGGAAGCGCATGAAGCTCTTCATTTATCTTGTGCATTTGACCTTTTTATCAAAAATGCTCAAACAGCAGAAATGCATCGCTTGTTGCTAGCAATTAATGAAAAGTTATTGTTAGGGCATTTTGATTATTGGCAGAGCGATAATGCGGTCATCTATCGACAGGGGCTTTTGTTGGCTGGTGGGCTGCACCCATCGCATGTGCAGGTTGAAACATTGTTGATACATGCGCTTAAAGTTTGTGAAAGTCATTATGCTGCATTTCAAATGGTTGCTTGGGCTGGTGAAAGCGCTTATAAGGCTCTGCAATACACTTTATTTGAAACCGTTGGGAATGCCTAAATTATTTAAAAAGTTTATTTAACAATTGTTGTTATAAGGGGATATCAATAATGGCGCGTAGTCCCCCTAAGGGACTATCATCTAATTGGATGTTGCCTCCATGGCTACGTGCTATATCTTGGGCAATAGAGAGACCAAGACCTGTTCCGCTTGCATCTTGGTTTCGTGCTTTATCAAGCCTAAAGAATGGTTTAAATACTTCTGTCCGCATATTTTTGTGAATGCCAGGTCCGTCATCGTCAATAGTTATTATGAAAGATTCTTGTTGGGATATAGCTGTCAGTTTAACGGTGTTGGCGTGATAAAATGCGTTTGATACAAGATTGCTGATCAAGCGGGTGAAGGCATGGGGACGTGCTTGTATTTGTGTGGGACCTTCGATGGTATAGAAAAATTGACGCTTGTGAAGATGAGCATCGGCAGAAAATTTTTGCATAAGAGCATTTAAGTCAAAGGTTTTAATACTTTCACTGCCTTCGCCACGTGCAAAAGCGAGATAATCTTCTAGCATATTTTGCATATCGTTAACATCTTGCTCTAGCAAACTGGTGTCAAAATCAGTATTTGCTAACGCTAGTTGCAGTTTAAAACGTGTGAGAATGGTTCTTAAATCATGGCTCACACCTGAGAGCATCATGGTGCGTTGCTCGATTTGGCGTTCAATACGTTCACGCATACGTAAAAACGCGATTCCAGCACGACGGATTTCATCAGCTCCTTGTGGTTGAAATCCTTTTGGTAAAGGGCGACCACGCCCAAAACTTTCTGCAGCTTCTGCTAATTGTTGGATTGGTTTGATTTGGTTACGTAAAAAGTAAATTGCTATTAGCAATAAAACAAGAGCAGTTCCTACCATCCAGCTTAGAAAAATACCAGTATTGGAAGCGTAAGCTTGGCTGCGCATGGCAAAAACGCGTAAGATACTATCGTCAAGGCGGATACGGATTTCAATAAGATCAGAATCGCCCACTGTATCAATCCAGAAGGGACGGTTAATTTGACGGGTGATTTCTTCACTTAAGAAATAATCAAGGATTGCAAAAAATGGTTTAGGTCCTGGATGCGGAAGAGGGGAAGGTGGCAGGATAGAAATATTTAATTTCATGCGCTGTTGTGCAATACGCTTGATATCTTCGTAGTTATCTTGTTGTGGATATGTTTCAATGATATCAATAATGGCAGAAATATCATGGACAACAGTGGTTGAAAGACGCTCGGTAACCATTTGCCAATGGCGTTCCATAAAAACGTAACCAATCACTGTTTGTAAAAGAACCATAGGAGCGATAATGATAATCAAAGAGCGGGCATAAAGCCGTTTAGGCATCTTTTTTGTGAGCCATAGAATAAATTTTCTTAAGGGTTTGGTCATTATTACGCCTATTCAATGAGGAGTTTATACCCTATTCCTCGCACAGTTTGGAGCCATATGGGAAGTGCTGGATTTTTTTCGATCTTACGGCGTAGACGATTGATTTGTACATCAATGGCACGTTCACCTATGTTGTTATCATCGGTTGCAAATTTATGGCGCGGAACTGTATTGCCTGCATTTTCAGCAAAAATAACCATCATTTCTCGTTCTTTGTCTGTTAATTTAATAATTTCTTTCCCTCTTTTGAGTTCGCGCCGTGGAATCGAAAACATATAGGGTCCAAAGATAATCTGTTCTATTTTGGATTGGTTGGGTGAGAAACCACGTCGTAAAATGGCGTTGATGCGAAGTAAAAGTTCACGAGGGTCAAACGGTTTAGCAAGATAGTCATCTGCACCAGCTTCTAATCCATGGATGCGATTGTCTGTTTCTGATAAAGCTGTGAGCATGAAGATGGGAACGTCTTTTGTTTGACGCAATGAGTGGGTAAGATTAATGCCGTTTTCGCCAGGCATCATTACGTCTATTATAAGAAGGTCAAAATGTAAGCTGGCAAGTTGTCGTCTTGCTTCATCAGCATTGGCAGAGACTGAAACACGAAACCCGTTCTTAACGAGAAATTGAAATAAAAGACCGCGAATGCGAGTGTCATCATCAATCACAAGAAGGTGAGGTGCGTCATCACGCAAAACTTGAACTTGATTGGTCATTCTTCAAAACCTTAATAAAATTCAGTTTACATACAATTCAAGTTTACATAAGTTGCATAAAGCTGTCGAGCAGGCTATTTTACTCTATAAGGAGTTGGGTAGCGTTATTTATAAGATTGAAAATTTAATTTTGAAAAGGATATTATGGGAAATCTTAGTGCACATATTATCCCTGTTACACCTTTCCAGCAAAACTGTACTCTGCTTTTTGATGATGAATGTAAAACAGGTGTTTTAGTTGATCCAGGTGGTGATTGGCCTCAGATTCAAGAGGTGATCCAAAAGATAGGTGTTATCATTGAAGCTATTTGGATAACGCATGGTCATATTGATCATGTAGGAGCTGCAATGCAAGCTAAAGAAGCGTTGGATGTTAAAATTATTGGTTCACATCGTGATGATAAGCCTGTAATGGATGCTGTGAATGAAAGCGCAAAAATCTACGGCATAGCAGAAACACGTATCTGTGTCCCTGACCAATGGTTGGAAGATGGCGATAATGTTCGTTTTTCTGAACATGTATTCAACGTTCTTCATACACCAGGGCATTCCCCTGGCCATGTCATCTACTTCAACGAAAAAGAACGCTTCGCCTTATTGGGCGATGTACTTTTTCGTGGTTCCATTGGACGTACAGACTTTCCATTTTGCTCTCATGAAAAGTTGATGAAGTCTCTTGAGGATAAAATTCTCCCCTTAGGTGATGATGTTAGTTTTATCTGTGGTCATGGTCCAGGAAGTCAAATAGGTTATGAGCGTCAGTGGAACCCCTTTCTTCAAGGAATCAATTAACAGATAAACAAACGAAAAAATTACTTTAGAGCATTTTTATCATACCATTTAGGACTTCTCTTTAGCGAGACGGAGCAGAAGTTAATGGAGCATAACAAAAGTGATCCTTGCCATCATGACCTCGATAAGTCCCCGTTTTAGGGTTAAATGAGCGATATTTTGCTTTGCAATATTGAAGCCAGTCAGCTACTCCTGACTGTTGATTATTTTGATATACTGTTCTTGGTTGAACCTCATAAATTATTTGAGTTTGCGGAACTTCTTGATACACTACTTGGCTGTGTGGAGCCGTTTGATAAATAACTTGCGGTTGCTCAGGTTGTTTGAGGACATTACCAAGAATTGCACCTGCTGCAAGGCCGAGAATACCAGCAGCTAAAGTATCTCCCGAATCGTTACGTTCTACATAATGCTTGTGAGTATGATGATGGTTGCGTTCTATATGAGTATAATGATGTGTTTTTTGTTCACGACGCGTATGGTGACGTTCACGACGCGTGTGCGTTTGTATTTGGTGACCATTACCGAAAGAAGGGCTGGTTATTGTGCTGCTTGTAAAGCGCTCATCAAAAGTTGATGTTGTGCCTGCAAAGGTTGCATTTAATGGCACAAAGATAGCTACAGCTGATACTGCAGATAGTACTGTTAATTCAGTAAATTTTTTCATAGCGACACTCCTTTTATAAATATTGTCTGCATCTTATACGTACTAAACTGAATACAGCCTGAACGATTTTAGATTTTATTTTGACAAAACGAATAAAGAGCTATTTGGTTGAGCTAAATTACAAAATAAAATTGGAATGAAGATCTATTTTCAATAAATATATTTTACTCAGGTTAATTTAGAACATCATATTATAGTTCCTTATTTTTTATGAGAAAAGTAAAATTTTACATTGAATAATATTTTTACATATTATTGGCTATTTTAGCGAAAAGATGCGATGTATGAGATGAATTATTTGCTATGGCGTTACAGGATTGTCAGCGATTGTTAATTCTATTTTCTGTAATTGTTTAATTTGATCACGAATTCGTGCTGCTTCTTCAAAGTTAAGGTCAGCGGCTGCTTCATGCATTAATTTTTCAAGATGTTGAATATGGGATGTCAAATTTTTTCCAACCATATTATTTTGCGTAATAAAATCAGGAATATTTGTGTGATTATGGTCATTTTCGTTTTCTGAATTAAGAATATCGCCGATATTTTTTTTGATACTGGTCGGTGTGATATGGTGCTCTTCATTGTAAGCTATTTGTTTTTGTCGACGTCTTTGTGTTTCTTGCAAAGCTCGTTCTATGGAGCCAGTGATGATATCTGCATAAAGAATAACTCGACCATCTACGTTGCGTGCTGCTCGTCCAATCGTTTGTACAAGCGAGGTTTCGGAGCGCAAAAATCCTTCTTTATCAGCATCTAAAATGGCGACAAAACCGCATTCTGGAATATCTAAACCTTCTCGAAGTAGGTTGATACCAATTAAGACATCAAAGATGCCAAGTCGCAAATCACGGAGAATTTCAATGCGTTCTAATGTATCAATGTCAGAGTGCATATAACGTACGCGAATATTTTGTTCATGAAGATATTCAGTTAAATCTTCAGCCATACGCTTGGTCAGGACAGTTACCAATGTACGGTAGCCTTTTTGAATTGTTTTACGAATTTCATTTACAACATCATCGACCTGAGTGCTGGCTGGGCGAATTTCTGTTGGTGGATCAATAAGCCCTGTTGGGCGGATAATTTGTTCAGCAAAAATGCCGTGAGATTGTTCTATTTCCCAGCGTCCAGGCGTCGCAGAGACAGCAATAGTTTGTGGACGCATAGCGTCCCATTCTTCAAAACGCAAAGGACGATTATCCATACAGGAAGGCAGGCGAAATCCATATTCTGCTAAAGTAGCTTTTCGTCTAAAGTCGCCTCGGTACATACCACCAATTTGGGGGATTGTTACATGACTTTCATCAATAAAAACGAGAGCATTGTTTGGAATATATTCAAATAAGGTTGGTGGTGGTTCACCAGGCTTTCGCCCTGTTAAATAACGCGAATAGTTTTCGATTCCTTGACATGATCCAGTTGTTTCTAACATTTCCAAATCAAAAGTTGTACGCTGTTCTAAACGTTGTGCTTCTAAAAGACGTCCAGCTGCATTTAACTCATCAAGGCGTTGCACTAATTCCATTTTGATTGACTTCATTGCTTGATTTAATGTCGGTCGCGGTGTGACGTAGTGTGAGTTAGCATAAATTTTAATAGATTGAAGGTCACTTGTTTTTTGTCCCGTTAGAGGATCAAATTCAGTGATTGTTTCTACTTCATCACCAAATAATGAAAGACGCCAAGCACGATCTTCAAGGTGAGCAGGGAAAATTTCAATGATATCTCCTCGGACACGAAAGGAGCCACGAACAAAGTTGATGTCTTGTCGACGGTATTGTTGAGCAACTAAATCAGCTAGTAATTGTCGTTGATTAAGCTTATCACCTTTTTGTATTTTGAAGGTCATAGCTGTATAGGTTTCCACGGAGCCAATCCCGTAGATACAAGATACAGATGCAACGATAATGACGTCATCACGTTCAAGTACAGCACGTGTTGCAGCATGGCGCATACGATCAATTTGTTCATTAATAGAGGATTCTTTTTCAATATAAGTGTCAGAACGTGCAACATAGGCTTCTGGCTGATAATAGTCGTAATAAGAAACAAAATACTCGACGGTATTGTAAGGGAAAAAGCTTTTGAATTCTCCGTAAAGCTGTGCTGCTAGAGTCTTATTTGGTGCTAAAATCAGCGCTGGGCGTTGTGTTTTTTCAATGATTTTGGCCATTGTGTAGGTTTTGCCTGAGCCAGTAACACCCAAAAGTACCTGAGTACGCTCATTTTTTTCAATCCCCTCAACCAAAGTTTTAATTGCTTGAGGTTGATCTCCTGCAGGTTCAAAGGGTGTTTCGAGTTGAAATGGAATGCCACCTTCAGATTTTTCAGGACGAACAGGGCGATGGGGTGTCCATAATGCGCCATTTTTAAAAAGAGGATTGCCTGAGGCAATGAGTGCAGACAAAGCTTCCACTGTCGCTGTGACACCATTTTTCATTATTACATCCTTTGATATAAAAGTATTTGTAGGTTTTGCTTGAAGATAATACCGAATCTTACAACTTGGTTAAGATAACAACAAAGCATTACTTAGTAGTTTGTTTTCGGTTTTCTTAATATTTCATAAAATGCTTGGTTAATTTTGGATATTTGATTAATTTCTGAGAGAGTTTTTTTTGACATTTTGAGTGTGATGATTGAATGTGATGATATAGCTGTAGTTGTTTGTGTTTATCGTTTTTTGCACCGATGATAATTTATAAAATGCACTTGTCGTAATATCCGCAACAATTGTTACGGATAATAGCTATAGCTTATGGTTGAAAGCACCGTATATGTGCGATAAAGATCACTCCCATTTTTAAATGAAAGATAACGAGAAGATACCCAGCCTGTTTGATCATTATATTTGATGTGACACCAATTCCCTTTACAAATTTGGACAGATACCAGTTGCCCTGCAGGGATTAAACCGCGAATTGCATACTGCGTGCTCGGTCCTGCTCTCAAATTAAGGTTTTTTGTGACAACAACATTTGCGCTTCCAGCCACTGCCGTGGTTAAAAAAAGAGTGCCAAGCACAAAAAAAATTACTAATTCTTTCATTTTTTTCCAGAGGATTTTTTAGGAGATCTTTTTCTTTTATCCTTATACAAGCCTCTTTTCTATTCTTATGCAAGCTTTAGGTTATGATAAAACAGTAAACAATACAATTGTTTCTTTTATACATATATGTTTTTAATTACAGAAGCTCAGTTGAAGATTTTAAGGTTTGTAATATTGGAGCAGTTTATAATAGATTAAGTGTTTTGTGCCATTTTTTATTTTTATATGGAAAACAGGTATACTGTACTATATAATAAAGAAGATTGTGGTTTTCGGATTCCAAAAGTCATTTTGGAAGCCGTTTTTTGTATTTTTATTCAGCCTTCCGTATAACAGAAAGGGACGGACTATGGAAAAATTTCCGATGACTACAGCTGGTTTTGAAAATCTTAAGGAGGAACTGCGTTGGCGCCAACAACAGGAGCGTCCTCGCATTATTGAAGCAATTTCTGAAGCTCGGGCACATGGTGATTTATCCGAAAATGCTGAATATCAGGCTGCTAAAGAAGCGCAAAGTCATAATGAAGGGCGGATAAATGAGCTTGAAGATTATATTGCGCGGGCGGAAGTTATTAATGTCTCACGTCTTTCAGGGGATAAAATTAAATTTGGAGCCACTATCAAGCTTTTGGATGAGGATACTGAAGAAAAAAAGGTTTATCAGATCGTTGGTGATCAAGAGGCTGATGTAAAAACTGGTAAAATCTCTATTTCTTCACCTATTGCGCGTGCACTTATTGGCAAGCAAGAAGGTGATGTAATTGAAGTAAATGCACCAGGTGGTGCACATAATTATGAAATTATTAAGGTTCAGTATATTTAATTAAAAGATATGTGAGGAAAATATTATTCACTAAAGGGAATTAATACTCTTATTTATTATGCGTGTATCTTTGAAACAGACTGATGTTATTGCGCCTCACTTTAAAAAGCGCTCTTCAGGAGTAACGTCTACGATTATTCAGCTTATTCCATTGCAGCGAAAGCAAGGCGTAGCTATATCTACTTTGGGAGTGGGGTTGCCAAAAAATTTGCCAGCCCTTTCTTTTAAGGATATTTTCGGACTTTGGAAAAGCCCCGTAGGTAAACCATTTCGTATTTGGCATGCTCGGCGCAATATTGAGATGCTTTGTGGGGTTTTTTTGCGCGATATTTTGCGAATGAAGCTTAAACTCATTTTTACATCGGCATCTCAACGTCATCATAGACCTTTTACTAAATGGTTAATTCGTCGTATGAACCAAGTCATTGCGACCAGTGTGTATACGGGAACCTATTTAGAGGTGCCTCATGAGGTTATCATGCATGGAGTAGATGTTCAGCGTTTTTCACCACCAAAAACTATTAATGACTGTTTTTCTTCGTCTAAATTTTCTGGAAAATACGCGGTGGGGTGCTTTGGGCGCGTGCGTTATTCAAAGGGCACTGATTTATTTGTAGATGCAATGATAGCGTTGTTGCCACGTTATCCTGATTGGACAGCAATTATTGCTGGTCGCACTACAGTGCAGAATTATAATTTTGAAAAAGAAATGCGCAAAAAAATTGCTGAATCTGGCTTAACTGATCGTATTATCTTTCTTGGTGAGATACAGGATACACCTCTGTGGTATCGTCGTCTATCGCTTTATGTGGCACCTTCTCGTACAGAAGGCTTTGGTTTAACTCCATTGGAGGCAATGGCATCTCAGACTGCTGTGGTAACCAGTGATGCGGGAGCTTATAAAGAATTAGTGGGAGAAGGAACAGGAACGGTTGTCAAAGCAGGAGATGTGCTGGCTTTAACTACGGCGATTGAACCTTATCTTGCTGATTTAGAAAAAACGTTAGTGGCAGGGGAAAAAGCTTTAACCCATGTTCGTGCTCACTTTTTTCTGGAAAAAGAGGCAGCTGCAATTGGAAATATTTATGAAGCAATGTTTACAAAAGGGGTTACAGAAAAAACGCTTTAAATATATTCTCAATCCTTTTTAAGAGACAGATGAAATAAGCTATCTTAAAGTGGATATTTTTAAATAAATATTCAATTGAACTGCAGCTTAAAAAATATTGTTTCGTAAAATTTTAAAATTTCTTTGACGTTATAAAGAAATAAATTAAACTTATTAAAATATTTTATAGAAAAATTGGAATTTGTAATTTTAAAGTGATGTATTGTGATTACGAATAGCATGGATTCATTATTTTTTTATAATAACGCTTTTTTTAAAACGTAGAGCAGCACTTCTTTAATGAGGGAGAATATTAAAGCTGTTCGTATTGATCTAGCGTCGGAAGCAGCAATGCATTTTCAATGATAAAGCTTAATATCAAAAATACGTTAATATAAGAACTATCTTTATTAGAAATCACCTATATTCTATGAATCAATAACTATTTATAGATGTATTTAGATATTGTGCTATTCGTACGAGGCGGTGTCTTTTTTGGTGAGAGAAAGAGCTGGTCAAATAGAGTGTTATAAAATTTTTGATCTATGTAAAAGCTCTTGAGTGATATGTGATACTCTTTGATGAATTATCCTCATTTTAAATGGCTGATGTGTTCAAGAAAAACGATGTAGGATTTTCATTTTTTGTGCCAGTTTTATATCATTGACATAATTATTTGTTTGAAGCTTTTTAAAAATTCTTCTGTCAGTTGAATCAAGATGGAATATATATTGTTCACTTTTTTTGTAAATTTTTTATTGTTACAAATATTAAAATTGCTCACGCCAGAAGGCAGGAATAAAAAGTACAAATATAGTTATAATTTCAAGACGTCCTGCTAGCATTAAAAAACTCAAAATCCATAAGGCACTATCATTAATTGTAGAGAAATTGCCAACAGGACCAATAATTTCTCCAAAACCTGGACCAATATTTGAAAGAGCGGTTAAGACGCCTGTAAAGGAAGAAGTAAAGTCAAGACCAGTTGTGAGCAATAGTGCAGTGCCGATGAGAAGGCAGAACATGTAAAGGCATGCAAAGAGCAAAACTGCTTTAGCAACATCATCTGATATAATTGAATGATCGTAACGCGTTTTTACAACTACATTAGGAGAAAGAAGCTTTGCTATACTTGTTTGTGCAATACGCCAGAGAATAATTAAGCGATTGACTTTCATACCGCCAGAGGTAGAACCAGCACATCCGCCTGTAAAAGAAACAATGAAAAAAATCCCAAGGGCAAAAGGTCCCCAAAGCTGATAATCTTCAGCACTATAGCCAGTGGTGGTAATGATAGATGAAAGATGAAAAATCACATCAAGAAAAATTTTGTGGAAGGGACGATGATCATGAAATCGCAGCCATGCTGCTAAAGCAAAGCTAAAGAGAAAAACAATATTGAGAAAAACAATTACTTGCGAATCAATGAAGCGTTTTGAGTGACCAGGAAGCACTAATTTAACGTAAAGCACAAAGGGTAGGGCAGAGAGTAACATGAAGGTTGTTGCAACAATTAAGATGGCTGGCTTATCAGAAAAATGGCCAAAAGAGGCATCATGAGTTGAGAATCCAGCTGTTGCTATTGTGCTCATCGCATGGTTGATAGAGTCAAATAAGGTCATGCCAGAAGCAAAATAGGAGAGCATGCAAGCAAGCGTTAGTCCAACATAGGCTATGATAATCCCATTGGCAATTTGGTTGATGCGGGGTAATATTTTTTCAGATTTATCTGATGATTCCATATGAAAAAGCTGGACTCCTCCAACACGAAGTGAAGGCAAAAGTAATAGAGCTAGACCAATAAAGCCAATACCTCCAATCCAGCACATGATAGAACGCCACAATAAAATACTTCGCGATAAATGATCAAGTCCAGTGATGACTGTGGAGCCTGTGGTTGTAATTCCAGAGACAGATTCAAAAATCGATCCTGCTAAAGAAATCGGGAGAGCGGAAAGATAAAGAGGAAGAGCACCCACTACGCTTCCTGTTAACCAAAGGCAAACGGTAAGCGTAAAACCAAGCCGTGCTGAAAAACGACAGGTAGCACCTCTGGTTGCCAAAAGAATCAGTGTTGCTAACATAGTGGTGATAGCACAAGAATAGAGAAAGCCCGTTCCTTCATGGTTGTTATCGCGCAGATCTACAAAAATTGGCAAAAGCATTGCTAATCCCATAATTAATGCAAACCGTGCACAGACATTGATAATGAATTGAAAAATGATGGCTTCCTATCTCTTTTTTATTTTGTTACAGTCTTTTATCTGTGAAAATTTACGCTTTTATATCTATAGGGTAAAACTTAATTTTTATATTCAGTATATCCTAATAAATTAAGAATCTGCACTTCTGGCGCAACTAAAAAATACGTATACACTACAATTTAAGCTGTTGAAAAATGTTTTTTTAAAGGCAAAGTTTCATTATAGTCTATAAAATAATTAAGAGACAAAAAATGAAAGGAATCTTATGATACAATCGCATATTCGCCTGTTTATTATTGGCTCAGGACCGGCTGGTTATACAGCAGCGATCTATGCGGCCAGAGCAATGCTCAAACCGGTTCTGGTTACTGGATTACAGCAGGGAGGACAGTTGACAATTACAACTGATGTTGAAAATTATCCAGGTTTTTCTGATCCAATTCAAGGGCCATGGTTGATGGAACAAATGGCAAAACAGTCTGAATATATGGGCACGAAAATTATCTATGATATTATTATAAAAGCTGATTTATCAAAGCGTCCTTTTGTTTTATATGGGGATTCTGGAACGCAATATTGTTGTGATGCATTGATTATTGCAACAGGAGCGCAGGCTCGCTGGCTTGGCTTGAAGAGTGAACAGACATTTATGGGTGGTGGTGTTTCTGCTTGTGCTACGTGTGATGGATTTTTTTATCGTGATAAGGACGTGGTTGTTGTGGGGGGTGGAAATACAGCCGTTGAGGAAGCTCTTTATTTATCGCATTTGGCTAAGACTGTAAGTGTGGTTCATCGGCGGGATCATTTTCGGGCAGAAAAAATTTTACAGGATAGGCTGTTTGCGTGCGGTAATGTACGTGTTATTTGGGATCATGTGGTAGAAGAAATTGTTGGTTTGCCAGCTCAGGCATCGAGAGGGGCTGTTGTAAAAGGTATACGTCTTCAAAATGTAAAAACTGGTCAAAAGGTGACGGTGGATGCAGATGGCGTATTTATTGCTATTGGACATGATCCTGCAGTCTCTTTGTTTGAAGGACAGCTAAAACAGAAGGAAGGTGGCTACTTATGGACGGCACCCGATTCAACAGCGACAAGTGTTCCTGGGGTTTTTGCTGCAGGAGATGTAACAGATAATACATTTCGCCAAGCTGTAACAGCTGCAGGAAGAGGATGTATGGCAGCACTGGAAGCAGAACGGTTTTTAGATTTACAGACATAAACACTTGAAAATAAACATCTGTAAGAAAAAATAAAATTAGAGGACAGATTGTGACACCACCATTAGATTGGGATAAGTTAAGGGTTTTTCATGCTGCAGCGGAAGCAGGCTCTTTTACGCGTGCAGCGCAAAAGCTCCGTTTATCCCAATCAGCAATTTCAAGACAGGTTTCAGCTTTAGAGCAGGATGTAGGTGTCTCTCTGTTTCAGCGCCATGCACGTGGTTTGATTTTAACAGAGCAGGGTGAAATTCTTTATCGCACAACATATGATGTTTTGATGAAATTGGAAAATGCACGCTCGCAGTTAAGTGAAAGCAGTGAAAAACCAATGGGGCATTTGCGTGTTACATCGACCTTTGGCATGGGAACAGGATGGCTTGCGGAGTGTATGCCTGAATTTCTTAGTCTTTATCCAGATATGCAGATTCAGCTCTTGCTTGATGATAAAGAACTTGATTTGACGATGCGTCATGCAGATTGTGCTGTTCGTTTACATAAGCCTCAACAGCCTGATTTAATACAAAGGAGGTTATTTACAGTTCATATGCATGTGTACGCTTCAGAAAATTATATTGCAAATTATGGAAAGCCAAAAAAATTATCTGAGTTAGATGCTCACCGCATTATTTCATTTGGTAAACCTGTTCCACTTTATTTATCTGGTTTAAATTGGTTGGAAAAGGCTGGAAGAAGTGATGGATCTTTGCGCGTTCCAGTACTGCAAATCAATAATATTATTTCAATTAAGAATGCGGTTATGCATGATCTTGGTATTGCAGTACTGCCTGATTATATTGTAAATAACGATGAGCGATTCGTACGCCTTTTCCCTGATATGGTTGATATTCCTTCCTTTGATACCTTTTTTTGTTATCCTGATGCTTTAAAAAATTTGGCAAAGTTAAATGCTTTTCGGGATTATATTTTTCTAAAAGCCCGTAAATGGTCTTTTTAATGATGAAGTATTTTGAAGTTATGTGTTTATTGCATAGCAGATATGTTTAAGTTTTTATTGTATTTTTCTACATGAAGTGACATAAGGTAATATCTCTTGATTATGTTGCCTCCCATTGCATTTTCTTGAGTGTTCCCTTATGAAAGTCTGCCAGATTGATTTTTTCTCTGGGGCTTTTCTAAATTTGCCGGACGGGATGTCCGGCTTTTTTTTACTTATTAAAATAATGCTTAAAAATTGAGATGTTTTGAAAAGGCATTAGAAAAAAATTCAGAAATTTTATGGATGTTTAGCCATTTTTTACAGATATTAAAAGCTTGGAGAGAGACTTTAACCATAATAGCTGCTGCGAAGTAAAAAAATTTTACTGAGCGCATAATAAGTATATTTATGGGTATGAGAGTTTTAGTGTCGCAAATTTTAATTAATAAATGTAGGATTTGCTCGCTATGTAACTGTTTTTAGGTAATAATAATTTAACATGACTGTAAAAGTTCAAAAAGGATTATTTCTTGATCATCGGGATATATATTTTGCCTCCACGTAGCTTTATTGATGTAAATTTTTTATAGAATCCAATTTATTTTTGCGTGATGATTCAATTACAAAAAATCTTATAAAAAACTGACCACTCCACCAAAACTGTAACAATGGATAACGCTTAGAGTTTTAGAGTAAATTACTGCAAAAGCGCTGGATACGTAAGCAAGCTTCTTCAAGCAATTTTTCTGATGTTGCATAAGAAATACGAAATGCTGGCCCAAGTCCAAAAGCGGATCCATGCACTACAGCAACAGATTCTGTTTCCAGAAGCGCTATTACAAAATCTTCATCATTAGTGATCACTTTACCTTCAGGAGTTTTTTTCCCAATACACTTTGCACAGGAAGGATAAACATAGAAGGCACCTTCAGGTGTTGGACAGTGAATGCCAGGAGCTTTGTTTAGCATAGAAACGACGAGATCGCGGCGCGCTTGGAAAACACTTTTATTTTGCATGATAAAATCTTGTGGGCCATTAAGTGCTTCAACGGCTGCCCACTGCGAAATAGAGCTTGTGCCAGATGTTTGTTGACCTTGAATGATATCCATGGCTTTCACTAATTGCTGCGGTCCACCTGCATAGCCAATTCGCCAACCAGTCATAGCGTAAGCTTTAGAAACACCATTCATTGTAAGTGTGCGATTGTAAAGTTTTGGTTCTACCTGAGCTGGAGTAACAAAAGTAAAATCTTCATATGTTAGATGTTCATATATATCGTCGGTGAGAATATGTACATGAGGATATTTCACTAAAACATCTGTTAACTTTTTCAATTCGTCATATGTATAAGCAGCACCTGATGGATTTGAAGGAGAGTTAAAAATGAACCATTTTGTATTGTGAGTGATGGCAGATTCTAAATCTTGTGGTTGCAATTTATAAGAAAATTCAGATTTGGTTTTTACAAAGACAGGTGTACCATCGTTTAGGGTAACCATTTCTGGATAACTAACCCAATAAGGGGATGGAATGATGACTTCATCTCCTTTATTCAAAGTTGCCATCAGTGCATTAAAGAGAATTTGTTTACCGCCAGTACCAACAATGATTTGTTCTGGTTGATAAATGAGATTGTTTTCTCTTTTAAATTTTGCGGCAATTGCTTGACGTAACTCTGGAATACCAGATATGGGCGTATATTTTGTTTCTCCGCGTTGAATAGCTTCAATGGCAGCATTTTTTATGTTGTTTGGTGTATCAAAATCTGGCTCTCCAGCACTTAAAGCAATAACATCACGACCTAATGCTTTCAAATTACGTGCTTTTTGAGAAACAGCAATTGTTGCGGAAGGTTTAATCAGAGAAAGCCTATCGGCAATAAAATCCATAATTTTAATCCTTATACGACACAAGCAAATGATTATTGATTTGAAGATATTTTATAAGAGATTACGTTGTATGCAATAAAAATGCAGAAAAACTCTTAGGAAACTTTGCTTCAGACATAGATTTTATATCGTTTTTTTAAGTCTTTTACAAGGAAGCACTCTTTGATAATTACGGAGGATTTAAGAGAAAAAGAAGAATCTTAATATTTTTGCAAAGTTAAGTGTTTCTTCCATAAAAAAAACCTTACCTAGAAAGATAAGGCAAAGATTTCTTAATGAAATGTAGTAAAGTTTAAAGATTAAAGGGCTGCAAGGTTATCTGCAGCAAATTTTCCTGAACGACGATCTTGAAGAACGTCATAAGAAACTTTTTGTCCTTCTTGCAGGTTACTTAAACCAGAACGCTCAACAGCGGAAATGTGTACGAATACATCTGCACTTCCATCACTAGGCTGAATAAATCCAAAACCTTTTGTTGTGTTAAACCACTTAACTGTTCCTGTAGACATAGGAAACTCCTTAAAATATACAATTATTGTATACTGAAGCTAAAAGCCTTCAATATGATTTTAGATCGAAATTAGGTGGGAGAAGTCTTGTCAGAAGTGCAAATCGCACGGAAAAGAAAGTCACATAACCGAAAGTTCGATAAGGGTTGTATGTAAAGGTTTTGAGGATAAAAAGCAAGCTTTAATCTATATTTTTCTACACAATGTTTTTTATACAAAGCAAAAAATGATAAAAAGTAGAAAAAATGGCGTATTTTCTGGTATAAAAAACACTTTAAGTGAAATAGCTTTGCAGTGAGCGCACTTCAAGGCAATTTTTTTTGAGTGCTTCTATAGCTTGTGCTGCAGATTTTGCACCAGCCATTGTTGTGTAGTAGGGAACTTTTTGCATAAGTGCTGCATGGCGTAATGATTTAGAATCCGAGATGGCGCTGGCAGTATTGGTTGTGTTAAAAATTAATTGAATTTGCCGATTACGAATGGCATCCTCAATATGAGGATGTCCTTCTAGTACTTTATTGATTTTTTTTGCATTAACATTATGTTCTAAAAGAAATTTTTGTGTTCCGCTGGTTGCTAAGACAGAAAAGCCAAGCTCGATTAAACGTTTGACGGGAGTTAAGATGTGCTTTTTGTCTTCATCTCTTACTGAAACGAACAAAGTGCCCTCCTTTGGAAGTTCAACGCCAGCTCCAAGCTGTGCTTTTGCAAAAGCAAGTGCAAATTCATAATCAAGCCCCATTACTTCACCAGTTGAACGCATTTCTGGACCAAGAAGTGTGTCGACACCTGAAAAGCGAGCAAAGGGAAAGACAGCTTCTTTGACAGCGATACGTTGCTTTTGTTGCTGAGATGGTAATCCACCATAAGCTTGAAGAGTACTTTGGAGCGTTTCTCCTGCCATAATACGTGCGGCCATTTTAGCAATGGGACGACCAATTGTTTTTGCAACGAATGGGACAGTACGCGAAGCGCGAGGGTTGACCTCTAAGACATAAATTGTGTCATCTTTAATGGCATATTGCACATTCATAAAGCCACGAACATGAAGCGCTTTTGCTAACGCTTTGGTTTGACGCTCTAATTCAATCACTAATTTATGTGAAAGTGTATGTACTGGTAAAGAACATGCTGAATCACCAGAATGGATACCTGCTTCTTCAATGTGCTCCATAATGCCAACAACCAGCGTCTCTTCTCCATCACACAGACAGTCAACATCAACTTCAATCGCTTCTGTTAGATAGGTATCAAATAAAAGTGGATTTTTACCGAGCAATGTATTGATCTGCCCCATTTTATCGTTAGGATAACGGGCTTTGATTTCTTCTGAAACTAATTCAGGGACTGTCTCAAGCAAATAATTTTGCAAGCTACGCTCATCACGGATAATTTGCATAGCACGTCCTCCTAAAACATAAGAAGGGCGTACAACTAATGGAAAGCCCAATTCATGGGCGATGAGGCGCGCTTGTTCAACCGAATGAGCAATGCCATTTTTGGGTTGTGTTAAATTCAGTTTAAACAACAATTTTTGAAAGCGGTCTCTGTCTTCTGCTAAATCGATAGCGTCAGGTGAGGTTCCTAAGATGGGGATATTATGTTTTTCTAGTGTACTTGCCAATTTTAGTGGTGTTTGTCCACCAAATTGAACAATTACTCCAACCAATTCACCCTTTTGCTGCTCTGTTTCTAAAACAGCTAAAACATCTTCTGTCGTTAAAGGTTCAAAATAAAGGCGATCAGATGTATCATAGTCAGTCGAGACTGTTTCAGGATTACAGTTAATCATGATAGCTTCAAAGCCTGCGTCACGCAGGGCAAAAGCAGCATGGCAACAGCAATAGTCAAATTCAATACCTTGTCCGATGCGGTTTGGTCCCCCACCTAAAATAGCAATCTTTTTGCGTTCAGAAATTTGTGCTTCTGAGTGTTCTACGCCTGCAAAGGGGGTTTCATATGTTGAGTACATATACGCTGTAGGCGAAGAAAATTCAGCAGCACAAGTATCAATACGTTTAAAAGTGTGCTGGACATTAAGTGATTTACGCAAAGCAGCAATATCATCGGGATCTTGTTCAGTGAGGGTGGCTAATCGTGCATCCGAAAAGCCCATAGCTTTTAACATGCGTAAATTGTCTGCATCTTGGGGCAGTCCATAAGTGCGAATGCGCTGTTCCATCTCAATGATGGAGGCTATTTGTTCCAAAAACCATGGGTCAATTTTGCTAATTTGGTGAATTTCATTTAAAGGCATTCCCATACGCATTGCTTGAGAGATATAACGTAGACGATCAGGACTTGGTATTGCAATGGCAGAGCGGATAGAATTTTTTTCATCGCCTTCAGCGTGCTCAGGAATGATAATTTCATCAAGACCGGTAAGACCCGTTTCAAGTCCACGGAGCGCTTTTTGCAGCGATTCTTGAAAAGTGCGACCAATTGCCATTACTTCTCCTACAGATTTCATCGCAGTGGTTAAGACAGGCGATGAACCAGGAAACTTTTCAAAGGCAAAGCGAGGAATTTTGGTAACAATATAGTCGATTGATGGTTCAAATGATGCTGGTGTTGCACCACCTGTAATATCATTTTTTAACTCATCGAGTGTGTAGCCGACGGCGAGTTTTGCTGCTACCTTAGCAATGGGAAAACCTGTTGCTTTTGATGCAAGTGCTGAAGAGCGGGAAACACGCGGATTCATTTCAATAACGATTAAACGACCATTTTCTGGATTGACAGCAAATTGTACATTAGAGCCCCCAGTTTCAACGCCAATTTCACGCAATACAGCTATAGAAGCGTTACGCATACGTTGATACTCTTTATCGGTTAAGGTGAGGGCAGGGGCTACGGTGATGGAATCGCCAGTATGAATCCCCATAGGATCAATATTTTCAATGGAACAAACGATGATACAATTGTCGTTTTTATCTCGGACAACTTCCATTTCATATTCTTTCCATCCCAAAACACTTTCTTCAATCAAAACTTCTGTTGTGGGTGAAGCCTCAAGGCCGCGTTCAATGATTTCATAAAATTCGGAGCGGTTGTAAGCAATTCCACCACCTGTACCACCTAGCGTAAACGAAGGGCGGATAATGGCTGGAAGACCAACAATATCAAGAGCTTGTACTGCTTTTGCGGTAGCATGTGCTATATAATGCTGTTTGCGGTCAGCTTCAGTATGGCGCCAATTGTTCTCAAGTTCTTCCAGTGCTTGGTCAAGTGCATTACCAGAAAATTGCGCTTTAAGTTTTTCGCGTTTTTTTGCATGTAGTCGGCGATTTTCTTCTTTGAGTTCAGTTGCGTTGGCTAACATAGAACGCGGTGTTTCCAAGCCAATGTTTTCCATCGCTTTGCGGAATAATGCACGATCTTCAGCTTTATCAATAGCATCGGCATTTGCACCTATCATCTCAACATGGTAGCGGTCTAAAATTCCCATACGCTTTAATGATAAAGCGGTATTGAGTGCTGTTTGTCCTCCCATAGTTGGTAAGAGAGCATCAGGGCGTTCATGGGCAATAATTTGAGCAACTATTTCAGGAGTGATGGGTTCAATATAAGTTGCATCAGCTAAATCTGGATCTGTCATAATTGTGGCAGGATTGGAGTTAACCAGAATAATTCGGTATCCTTCTTCTTTTAATGCTTTACAGGCTTGTGTGCCAGAGTAGTCAAATTCACATGCCTGACCAATAATGATAGGTCCTGCTCCGATGATAAGAATAGATTTTATATCTGTGCGTTTTGGCATGGTTTTTCCCTGTGACAAATATCCGTGCGCGATTGTGGCAGATAGAGTGTTTAAATTTTGAGGCTAAAATAGCTTTATAGGTTAATATACAAAGAAAGTAAGTTATAAAATATTTTTATTCATTCTTTTTTCATATAATAGAAGATAAAAGTTGGTTAGATACACATAGACGCATAAATTATTATTTACGATAAATAAAATTTTTGAATAAGAATATGCTTTTTATATTGCGACTGTGAATATGATGCACCTTCCATTGTGGTGATATTTGTTGTTTGAAGTTGTAAGATTCTTCATGTGGTTTCTTTGGTGATGATGTTGTAATGGCGTGTTCATTAAAAGGGAAACTGGATATTTAAAAATCAAAAATAAATGATGACTGTGGTTCGTTTATCGTAACAATGTCAATTGTAAAAAATATCGTGGAATATAGTCTTTGTTAACATTAACGTAATGTACGGTATCAAGAACTTATATGATGTACCTTTTTTGGTTCCGTGTTTTTTTATGTTGTGCTGTTTGTAATTTTTTTGCAGACTTGTTTCATTGTTTGTAATTGCAAGTTTTTGTGATGATGTATCCTTTGATTATAAAGTGTGCTCGTAATTAGGACGGGGGGAAGTTTCTTTAAACCTCTATAATGTTTTCTTATATTGTGCATTATATCTGAAATTTGGCTAAGTTTTTGAAAATGCTGATATTGTAAGAAGGGCTAAGTGTGGTCAACAAAATTGGCCATGATATTTTACAAAATGCGCCAAATGTATATATCTTTTGAAATACTGTTCATGATTTTTAGTAATAAATTAAGTAAAATGCCATTCTGAAATTTGTATCAGTTATTTTTGATACTATTATAGAAGTTCATTTAAAGATAATTTAGGCAACAAATAAAATTTATAATTTTATGAAAAGAGTGAGTAAATCTATTACTAGATAATATATTTGTGCACAAAAAGCGGTCTTTTGAGAAAAATCCAAAAGGTAAAATTTTCAGTTAAGCTATTTTTTTATAATCCATAATGAGATTGCAAAAACGTTGAAATAAATAGTGACTATCTTGTGGGCCAGGGGAAGCTTCGGGATGGTATTGAACAGAAAAAACTGGTTTTTCGATGATTCGTATACCGCAATTTGAGTTATCGAAGAGGGAGATATGTGTTTCTTCAACATATTGTGGCAAAGATGTTGTCTCTACAGCAAAACCGTGATTCATTGATACAATTTCAACCTTTCCAGTGGTAATATCTTTAACAGGATGGTTGGCGCCATGATGTCCTTGGTGCATTTTTATGGTTTTGGCTCCCACAGCAAGAGCTAGAAGCTGGTGTCCGAGGCATATACCAAAAATTGGTATATTACTTTCAATGAGCGCTTTAATGGTTGGAACAGCATAACTAGCTGTTGCGGCTGGGTCTCCTGGTCCATTGGAAAGAAAAATACCATCAGGATTTTTTGCTAGAACTTCTTCTGCAGTTACATCTGCTGGCATGATGGTTATACGTGCACCGTGTGCAGCCATAAGACGGAGAATATTGCGCTTAATACCATAGTTAATTACAACAATGTGAAAATTGTGTACATCGTTTGCACTATAACCTTCGTTCCATATCCATGGTTTTTCATTCCATTTCATCAATTGCTTTGATGTCACTTCTTTTGCAAGATCAAGATTGAGAAGACCTGTCCATTTTTGTGCACGTTCTTTTAGAGCTTTGATATCAAAGTTTCCATTGGGGTCGTGGGCGATAATGCCATTTTGTGCACCTTTTTCACGAATAAGAACAGTTAGTGCTCGTGTATCAATACCACAAAGTGCAATGATATTACGTGTTTTAAGCCATTGATTAAGATTTTCATTTGCACGATAATTGGAGGGATGCGTAATATCCGCTTTGAAAATAGCACCAACTGCTCCATGACAATTAAGGGGCGTGAGATCTTCAATATCTTCATTATTTGTTCCTACATTGCCGATATGAGGAAAAGTAAAGTTAACAATTTGTTTTTTATATGATGGATCCGTCAGAATTTCTTCATAGCCTGTTATGGCAGTATTGAAACATATCTCAGCTTCAGTAACACCCGTAGCACCTGCTCCTTTCCCCTGAATAACTGTTCCATCGGCTAGTACTAAGAGAGCTGTAGGTTTATTTACATTCCAAGGATTAGGAAATGAGATAGTTTGTGTCATAGCGCGCTCACAACTTGTGATCTTAAAGATATAATGGTCAACGTTACATAAAAAGCACAACTATAACGGATGTTGTGTATATTGTTATTGCAATGTTTCGCTTAAGATTAAGAGTATAAGTATATTCCATGAAGAGGTAAAGTTTTGTTTTTAGATTTTTCAAGCTTTGGAGATTAATTATTTTTTCATACATTGCAAGATGTATAAGAGATAGTTAAACATAGTTTTTTTCTCAAAAAATTGGATAAATTTATATTGCATGATCAAATTGAGGTGGTATGCAAAATTGCTTTAAAAGTGCACGATAAGGATGATTTTACTATGTTTCGTTTAATTAATATCGTGGGGAGAGATGATCACTAGATACACTCTCATTTTAGCTAAAGTGATTGAATAGTGTGAAAAATTGGTGTGTATTTATTCTGCATAAAGAATCTTGGTGCTTAAATTGGCAGAGAACGAACAAGGAAAAATGGTAGTTATTTGTGACTTTTTACTTCAACTTGATGAAGTGGAAGTTGAGCAAACCCTTTATTAAGTGTTTTCTTAAACAAAGATTGAGAAATTATACCGTATATAGAGAGGTAAGGTTGCGTGGCTAAAGAAACGCTATACAGGTTAAAAGAATTTTTCTAAAGTTGGTAATACTTCGTAAAAATCTGTAATGTAAATTACTATGCTGTAATGTAAAAGGCATTTAGAAGTGTTTTTATTATCGCTCGCCTATCAAGTTATAACACCTGTCAAGCTATAAAAGTGTGTAAAGAGCATAGGAAAATGTCGATAGATAAATTATACAATAAAGGTTATCGCAGAAAAATCCTTTGAAGCAAGCAAGTTAGTAGATTTTTTTGCTGATGGGTAAACAAGAGATCTGCTCCTTCTTTATATTATCCTTTCTTTAGGATATTTACATCTTCCCATTTATGCAGGATTTGTTGTGTATAGCGGTGAAGCTGATAAAAATAGCTCAGTTAGCAATAATGGTTTATCTGCTAATCGTAAACGGGAACGACGTGCCCACAGTGTATTTTGTCGACCGATGTGAATATAATCACGGGTTAGTTGACCACTGCTAAATAAATAACGCCCTAGCGGTACACTCCCCAAGCTCATCAATGCTTGATTGTCTTCGGATAAGGTTTCTTGTGGGATCACAGTGCGCCCAAGGAGCCAAGGTTGATTGTCTCCCATTAATATGACTTCACGTAGCCAATAACGCGTGCTATTAGGCAGGTGCTCAGCTTCTTCTTCCAGTTTATCGCGCGTAATGAAACATTCACGTTGTGGTTCGACACGTACGCAAGTGCAGTAATTTTCTAGTCGACGTGTCATGGATCCCGTTTCCATGAGCCAATCATGGATGTCAGCTGGTACTGGAGGGTCTTGATCGGATAGCCATTTCAGAGGCGGCAAGATAGAATCTTTGAGGTCAGATATCATTTCGCTCTACACCTAAATCCGTATTCCATACGCGTTATGCTGGATAATACAAAACGATTTTATTGTAATGCAGAAATGCAAAGGCAGCAAGATTCTAAACGGAAGAGATGTAAAAAGGTGTGAGATGTATTCTTTTTAGTATTTTTATTTTTTACTAATACGAAAACAACTCTGCTTTCATTTATGGATTCAAAGCGGGCGCCGAGTTTTTTAGTAAAGCGTTATTGTTAGTGAAAGATGTGTTGGTTAAGTGCTGGGTGATGGAAATTTTGATAATTTAGTGTAAGTTTTTATAATAACATTTATTGATTACGTTGGGATGACAGCTTAATTAACAAGCTTTGATTATCAGTGTGATGTTTGTAAGCAGTTCTATGTTAAAGACAACGATATTTACGCGTCAAATACAGCGTAAAATGGTTTAATGTAAACGCATTGCTTCTTCATATGAAAGCACAATAAGTGAGGGGTAGCGCGTTGCTCAAAGTTCTCCGTTATTACTTAACGACATTATGATGGTTCAAAAAGGCTGAAAATTGAGCAATCAATTACTTTCTCCCCCAAAGCCAATAACTCGCATCTTCAATGCCACAACGAAAATGTTTAGTGGTCTTAAGAAGCACCAAAAGGTGCCTCTAAAAAACACATAAATGCTCTATGGTCGAATTTTTCGTCCTGCAAATATAAGAATGCAAGCTCCAATAAAACCTGAAATAAGATAGCCAACCCAACCAACAAAATTAACGCCTAAAAGGCCAAAAAGAAAGCTGGCTAACGCCGCTCCGATAATTCCCAAGATAATGTTTAGAAATATTCCTGTTTGGCTTTTCATAAGATATTGTGCAGCACAGCCCGCGAGGCCACCGATAACAATAGCTGCAATCCAGCCAATATTTGCATCTTCCATTATATTCTCCCTTCCATTATATTTTTCTTTGCACGAACCTAGACTGTTAATTTTAACTAGGGTGAGCTTGGTAAAGATCAAGGTTTATCTCTTTTCTGTATGAGGGGATGTTATGAGTGGGAATTTTGTTACAATTTTCACTTTTCTGTTTTTTTAAATTCATGTGATGTTATGCGTTTAACATTATATCCATGAAATCACAAAGACATGTAGCTTTGCGCATGGTTCCCAAAAATGCTAAGAAATTAAAAACAGTTTTATGTAAAAAGAAAGAATGTCTGTACAAGAATTTTTTGTGCGTGCCAAAGAGAGCATTTATAGAGAGATGGATTTTTGTTAGCCTATACAATCAAGTTTCGAAAAATCTGAAATGATGTGATGAAGGCAACTTAGCAAAATTAATGCTCAAAAAGTTGAGAAGGAAGCATTTGCGGTATCAATGATGCTTGGAGTGATGTTAAAAATATTTCTGTTTAATTTTTTACAAAAAGTTGTGTAGGTCGAACCAAAAAAAATATTGATATAACAGTTACACATAGCCAATGCACAATCTAGCTAATGTCTGTATCTTTCACGATATATCTTTTACTTTGAATGAAAATCATTAATTTTCCCGTTAAAAGAACCTCAAAGTTACAGTTTTGCTATTTGTTGATTAGGGGGAGGACGTAGACGAGAACTTTGGAGTAACCCTTGAGCCTCTAAGATTGGGTAGATCATTGAGGTTAAAAGAGAGTTGATTTGTTTCAGATCGCGGACAGTGTCAAGATGAAGACTAGATGATTCTACATTTTTGAAATCACCCTCACGCAGGCGTTTAAAATGCTTTAGGCTCATCTCTTTTTCTAAATTACGGAGTTGATCTTTTTTTTGCACCAATAAATGCGCAGTATGTGCATCATGCGAGACAAGAACATTAAATGCAATATGCGCATTCGCTAGAACAATGGCATGAAAACGCAGCAGGTCATTCCATTCGTCATTGCTAAATTGCAGACCTTTTTGTTGTTTCTTTTTTACTAGCATTAGCATATTATGAATAATAATGTCTCCGGCTTGATCCAACTTGATACAAGCGCCTAAAAGCTCTTGTGTTTGAAGAGCTTCTTCATCAGATAGTTTTTGTCCGGCTAATCGTGCAAGGTAAAGTTTGATTGCAATATGCTTTTTGTCCAGTAAAGTGTTAAGCTGGTTAAGTTCACGCGTGATGATAGGATTAGGCTTTTCATAAAGTTCTATAACTTTTTCCAGCATAATATCTACAAGATCACAAATGTGAATGACTTCACGCATAACATTAGAAAGTGCCAAAGTTGGACGCTCAATAACGCTATCATCGAGAGCTGTTTGATCAGATAAATTAAGAATTTTATTAGGTTGCGTTTTTTTTGTACTTATATGAACAATTTTAGTGGTCAGTTTTAAAACCCATTTTGATAGTGGTATTCCAGCAAAAAGGATGAAAGCATTAAAAATGATATGGGCATTAATAGTTTGAGTAGACGCATTATCACCAAGCCACGTGATTGGTGGTTGAAAAGAAAGAAATAAGACAAAAATAAGAATGGAACCAGCTCCACGCATGAGTAAATTTCCTAATGGGACAAGGCGAGCATTAGGGGGAGCATTGCGTGTTAAAAGTGGTGCTATGAGAGAAGAGCCAAAGTTAACACCAAGAACCATGATAATACATAATTGAGCTTGGATAAGATCATAGTTAGCAAAATTGACCAATAAAATTATTCCAGCAATGGACGAATGCAGCAGGTAGGTCAATGCTGCTGCCAACAAAAAAGCGGAAACAGGATCAGTTGAAAGATAGCCTATGATACTGGGTAAAATTGCACTATCACGGAAAGGCTTTGTGGCTGCGCTCGTCATTTGTAAAGACAAAAGTAAAAGACCAATGCCGATGACAATGCGTCCTATCTGACGCCAATCACGTTTTTCGGTTGTCATGAAGATACAAGTGCCGATGAAAAGACAAAGCGGTACAGCGATATTAAGGTCATAAGCAAGAATTTTGACAACGAGTGCTGAGCCTAATTCTCCTCCACGCACAGCCATAAGTCCCATTAAACTAGAGACAAAACCAGAGTTAACAAAAGATCCAACAAGGAGTGTTACTGCTGTAGAGCTTTGTAAAATGACTGCTGTGAAAAGTCCAAAACCTACAGCAAAAAATGGATTGGACATGACGTGACGCATTTTAAATTTAAGTTTATCACCATAGGCGCGTTCAACGCCTGTGCGCACCATGCGTGTCGCCCAAAGAAGTAAGGAAATAGCGCCTGCAAGACGAAGGAGTATCAATGAACCATCCATGATACTTTCTCTTTCTCTGTTGTTTATGAATATGGGGAAACTTCAAAATGTATAAACAAGATTTATAAAATTGAGGTTTGCCATTTCATTTTTTTTCTAAGGCATGCATAAAATCATAGCCACTTGGATTTTGAAAAACTTTGAGACCAAAACTGGGAAGAATGGAATAAAGGTGGTCAAAAATATCAGATTGAATTTTTTCATAATCCGACCAAACGGTTGTATTAGTGAAGCAATATACTTCTAAAGGTAGACCGTTGGGTGTAGGAAATAATTGTCGCACTATTATGGTTTCATTTTGTTTAATATCTAGATGTTTTTTTAGATAAGCTAAAACGTAAGCACGGAAAGTGCCAATATTGGTTAAACGGCGGGTATTGGCTAATACATTAGGATTTTTCTCTAATTGGGCGTTCCATTCATTGATTTGTGGTATTTTTTGCGCAAAATAATTCTCTAACAAGTTCAGTTGTAAAAGGTATTTTTGTTCTTCTTCTGTGTGAAAACGGATACTCAACTGGTCAATAAATAAAGACCGTTTGATGCGTCTTCCACCAGATTCTGTCATTCCACGCCAATTCTTAAAAGAATTAGTTACAAGCTTACGGATAGGGACAGTGGTGATGGTTTTATCAAAATTTTGAACTTTGACGGTATGGAGTGCAATTTCAGTAACATCACCATCTGCACCCAGATCGGGGATTTCAATCCAATCACCAACACGCACCATATCAGTAGATGAAATTTGGATGCCTGCAACAAGGGAAAGGAGTGTGTCTTGAAAAATCAACATCAAAACAGCTGCCATGGCACCAAGACCAGAAAAGAGAATAAGAGGCGAGCGGTCAAGCAATGTGGCAACCATTAAAATTGCAGTAACAACAAAAAGTGTAACTTTGGCAATTTGAATATAACCTTTTATCGGCTTTAACCGTGATGTTGGTCGTTGTTCGTAAATGGTATTAATGACACTGAGAAGAGCAGAAATGATGAGGGTAACGACAAAAATAATAAAGGCATTAGAGACATTGCGGATAATCGTGCTGAATGTTTTGGGTAATGTGGGGATAAAATTAATTCCGACTGAAAGTATAAAAGCTGCAGTAATATTAGCCATGTATTGAATGGCACGCTCAATATCAGCGGTTGTATTTTGAGGAAGAAAAGAAGAAAGCCGTTTTGCTCCATGAATAAGCAGGTTTCGTGCTAAAAAATTAATTAAAAGCGCAATGAGAATGAGAGCAATGAGCCAAATAATAGTTTCTAACAACGGATACTGAACAAAGAAGTTGATCACTTTTTCTATCTCCATTTCTAAATGATATGCTGCTGAGCTTTTAAAATTTTTCAACCGCTTAAATAATATGAAGTATTGGAATTATGCTCCAAAGTCGTTAAACATGCAAAAAAGAATTTTAAACTCTGTGAGAGATAATGCGTTTTCCTCCTGATTTTCTTGATGAGATTCGCGCTAGGTTACCAATTTCAACAGTTATTGGCAAAAGGGTGATGTTTGATCCCAAAAAAAGCAAGCCTTCGCGAGGAGATTTTTGGTGTTGTTGTCCATTTCATGGTGAAAAAACGCCTAGTTTTCATTGTGATGACCGCAAAGGCCGTTATTACTGTTTTGGTTGTGGTGTAAGTGGTGATATTTTTACCTTTCTTTGCGAACTTGATGGATTACGCTTTTCGGAAAGTGTAGAGCGTTTAGCTGATTTTGCAGGGATGACGTTACCTATCTTTGATCCACAAAGCCATAAGCGTCAAGTGGAAAAGGCTGATCTTTATGATGTTATGAAAATAGCTACAGACTTTTTCCAATATAATTTACACAATAAAGGAGGAGAACAAGCGCGGAATTATCTTGATGCGCGTGGTGTGACACCAAAACTTGCAGAGCGTTTTCGGATTGGTTTTGCTCCAATGGGACGTACAGCTTTAAAAGAAGCTTTGAGTGCACGTGGGATTTCAATAAAACAAATGGAAAATTGTGGGCTTCTTCAATCAAGTGAAGATAGCACGGTTTCTTATGATCGATTTAGAAATCGTATTATGTTTCCTATTGAAGATTTGCGTGGACGTGTAGTCGCTTTTGGAGGCCGTGCATTAAATAAAAATACACGGGCGAAATATCTTAATAGTCCTGAAACAGTACTGTTTCATAAAGGAAATATGCTTTATAATGCAGCAGCAGCTCGCAAAAATAGCCGTTCTGTTGGAGATGCAAAAGCTTTCTCTGTTCTTGTTGTTGAAGGCTATATGGATGTCATCGCATTAACTAAAGCTGGTTTTCAAAGAGTGGTAGCACCTTTGGGGACAGCGTTAACGGAAGCGCAAATTGGACTTTTATGGCAGATGGACTCTAACCCAATTTTATGTTTTGATGGAGATGATGCGGGTTTAAACGCTGCTTTTCGTGTTGCTGATCATGTATTGCCTCTTTTAAAGGCGGGAGTGTCAGTACGCTTTATTTTATTGCCACAAGGCAAAGATCCAGATGAAATTATTTGTGCAGGTGGTGCACAACTTTTTTCTTCTTTATTGCAAAAGTCAATCCCGCTGATTGAGCTTCTATGGAGGCGCGCAATATATGGAAAGCATTTTGAAACTCCAGATGCACGGGCAGCGCTGGAAAAACAATTGAAGCAGCAAATCTTTACGATTAAGGATGAGGATGTACGCCGCTATTATTTTCAAGATATAAAGAAGCGGCTCTTTAATTTTTTTCGTCCATCTTTTTCGAAAAAAAGAGGTGCAGAACAATATAATCCTAACTCCTCGAATAAAATATTAAAAGGTCAGTCTTTTTCTTCGTTGGAAAATTCTAATATGGTGCGTAATTCATCGCATTTTGTTCCTGTTCGTGAGGCAGTTATTTTACTAATCTTAGCTTACTATCCTGAGTTATGGCATGAAAATTTTGAGTTTCTTGCTAAATTGGAGTTGCAAAGTGCTCAATTGGTGAGCTTTCATCAAACTATGTTGGAAATTCTTGGGATTCAACAGCCTCATGATCGAGAGACAATGATTGCTCTTCTAGAAACAAGGGGACAAAAAGCTCTTTTAGAACGTATGGTAAATCTTGTGCAAAGTGTTGGTATGCGTACGGTCTTTTCTGGAGGGGATATAGAAGATGTTCGCACTGTATTAAAACAAGCTATCTACTTGCATCTTCGAGAACACCACCTACATAAGAGATTACAAGATATTGAAGAGCAACTCATTAAAAATCCTGATAATGAAGTTTTTGGTCTGCTTCATGAAATACAAGTTGAGCTGAAGCAGGTGCAAGCAATAGAAGCTTTAATTGAGAAACTTGGACGCTAATTTGATGAAAAAATAGACGGGAATAGGCAAGATAAGATAAAATGATTCGCTTTTTTTGAACGAATCAGTCACCTAAAGCTTTTAGTATGAGGAAGTTTATGTAGCTGTGGCATTTTTATAAAAATGGCAACTAAGTTTTGGGAAAAGCGGGAAATTGGTTCTTAATTGTATGATGCAGAGATTGTCTCAGAAAAACTGAGAGGTGTCGGGGAAGCTTCTGTGGTTTTCCCGCGTTTTTGTGTGAATGAAAAGTTTATACAAAATATATTCTTTTCAATAAAGGTCTCCTCTAAGAGGAGGGAAGCATATAAAAATTGTTGGTACGCTAAATAAGGACGTAAAAGATTGGTCACATAAAAGCTGTGTAGTGGTCAAGTGGAGTTAACGGTATGGCAACAAAGGTTAAACAGAAAGATAATACAGAAGTAAAGGGCCAAGCGAGTTTGGATAGTCCTCTTCTCGATTTTTCTGATGATGCCATCAAAAAAATGATTAAACTCGCCAAGAAAAATGGTTACGTGACGATGGATGAACTGAATGCGGTTCTTCCTCCTGATGAAGTGACGTCTGAACAAATTGAAGATACTTTGGCGATGTTCTCTGAGATGGGCATTAATGTTGTGGATGATGAAGATGAGGCTAAGTCCGAGCATTATGATGAAGAATCTGCTATGGAGGGTGGTGATTTAGTAGAGGCCACTAGCCGTGCAGTTGCAACAACAACTAAGCGTGACGGAACAGACAGTACTGATGATCCAGTGCGCATGTATTTGCGTGAGATGGGGGCGGTTGAGCTGCTTTCGCGAGAAGGTGAGATTGCTATTGCCAAGCGTATTGAGGCAGGGCGTGAGACAATGATCGCTGGACTTTGTGAGAGTCCCTTGACTTTTCAAGCCCTCATTATTTGGCGTGAAGAATTAAAAGAGCAGCGCATTCTTCTTCGTGAGATTATTGATCTTGAAATGACTTATGCTGGTCCAGAGGCTAAACAGGCTCCACTTATTGAACGGAGTGAAGTTGAAAAAATAAAAGAGGAACGGTCATCTCATAATGCGCGTGATATGGAAGGGATTGCGAGGAATATAGACATTGAAGATGAGGATGAAGATGAAGATGAAGTGAATTTATCGCTTACTGCAATGGAAAATGAACTTTGCCCTCAGGTTATGGCAACATTGGACTTTATTGCTGAAACTTATATAAAGTTGCGAAAATTACAAGATCAGCATGTTGAAAGCAGCTTGGCAGAGCGTAAAGAAGGAGCTCTTTCATCTTCTCAGAAAAAAACATATACTCAGTTGAAGAATAAACTGGTTCAAGCAGTAAAATCCCTTTCTTTGAATCAGAATCGTATTGAAGCTTTGGTTGAGCAGCTTTACGACATTAATAAGAGATTGATTCATAATGAGGGTAAGCTGAAGCGGATTGCTAATAATTACGGTGTTGGTCATGAAGATTTTTTAAAAGAATACCAAGGTCGTGAGTTGGATGCAGATTGGCTTGACTATGTTGCGTCTCTGTCAGGGCGTGGTTGGAAAGAATTTTCAACGCGTGAAGCTAAAAAAATTCAAAGTTTGCGTAGCGAGATACAAAATCTTGCACAAGAAACTGCCATTTCAATTGGCGAGTTTCGTCGGATTGTTACGCAAGTGCAAAAAGGTGAGCGCGAATCAACAATTGCTAAAAAAGAAATGGTGGAGGCTAATTTGCGCCTTGTCATTTCAATTGCAAAAAAATACACTAACCGTGGTTTGCAGTTTCTTGACCTTATCCAAGAAGGTAATATCGGTTTGATGAAGGCTGTGGATAAGTTTGAATATCGGCGTGGGTACAAGTTTTCAACTTATGCAACGTGGTGGATCCGTCAGGCAATTACGCGTTCAATTGCTGATCAAGCACGTACCATTCGTATTCCTGTTCACATGATTGAAACAATTAACAAAATTGTTCGCACATCACGCCAAATCCTCCATGAAGTTGGAAGAGAACCTACGCCAGAAGAATTGTCTAGTAAACTTTCTATGCCGTTGGAAAAAGTACGGAAAGTACTTAAAATTGCAAAAGAGCCAATTTCACTTGAAACACCCGTTGGGGATGAGGATGATTCTCATTTAGGTGACTTTATTGAAGACAGGAATGCATTATTGCCGATTGATGCAGCTATTCAGGCAAATTTGCGTGATACAACGACTCGTGTTCTTGCTTCACTTACACCACGTGAAGAACGTGTTTTACGCATGCGTTTTGGTATAGGGATGAACACTGATCATACGTTGGAAGAAGTTGGTCAACAATTTTCAGTCACACGAGAGCGTATTCGTCAAATTGAAGCAAAGGCGCTTCGTAAATTAAAGCATCCAAGCCGTTCTCGTAAATTGCGTAGCTTTCTTGATTCTTAATGTCTATGGCGCATTTTAAAAAATGCGCCATTTATTAATAAATAAGAATAAAAGATATATCATTATCGTTTTTGAGATATCTTTTTGAGAAAGGTTGCGGGGCAGATATTGAATAATCTTGGTAAAACTGTCTTTTAGCTTTGTTACTACTTATACTGTGACCTATAAAGCAGCGGATCAAAAATTGCAGGGGGGGGGTTGTAGTAATTAAAAAAGGGATGTGTGATATCTAATGCATTACTTTGTATGCGCAAGTGCATTTATGCATAAAGTAATGTATTAAGAGTATTTGATGTTAAACGACATTCATTTCCCGATGAATAAGGAAACTCTGCTTTATGGAGGCATTATAAAAGCACTTATGCTTAAACATGTAAGTGTTTAAAAATTTCATTTAAACTATGTGATTGTTTTATGCTGTACAATATTTACAATCATGCATGATGGTTTATGTTAATGTTTGCTCATGAAAGATATTGAGATGGGTTATTGTTTATTTTTATAAAATGTTTACTGAAAATGCCTTTCATTTTTATTAAACTGGATTTTGAGAAAATTATTTTGAGGCAGTATATTGAATTAAATGGTTTTTAGAGAGACAAAAATGTCTGCAGTTATTGAGATTAAGTTTCATTTATTCCATTTTTTAATCAATTTTTTATTTGAAAAAGGCACAGCCAATTTTTATGAGCAAAGAGATTCCTTTTTGGAAAGTAAAAAAACTGGAAGAATTTTCTACTGCTGAGTGGGAGAGCCTCTGCGACGGTTGTGGGCGTTGCTGTTTACACAAAGTGGAAGATGATGATACAGGTAAGATCTATACAACCAGTGTTGCTTGCCGTCTCTTAGATGGAGAAACTTGCCAATGTCAGAATTATGCTCACCGTAAAGCAATAGTCCCAGATTGTATATCGCTAGATATTGAAACGATTAAAACAGCATGTTGGCTTCCTGAAAGTTGTGCTTATCGATTGATTTATGAGGGAAAAGATCTTCAGTGGTGGCATCCGCTGGTGTCAAGAAGCTCTCAGACGGTGCATCAAACACCATTTTCTGCACGTGGACAGATAGAAGTTTATGAAGATGAATTATCGTCTGAAGAAGATTATCTCCAATATATCACTGGTATTATACATGAAGACCAGTGATATAATTGTTTTACACGGTAATTGATTATTTAGTATTGATTATATGACTTATTCAATAACAAATGTTACAGTAACATTGACATTATAGCTCAATTCACCACTTGAGAAATTTGTATCTGCAGAGCTTGTATTTATTGCACTACTCATGAGACGCGGTGTTGGATGATAGCCATCATCGCTTTCATTGATTTTAATAATTTTTCCTAATTTTAAATGCGCTGCTTGTGCAATAGTTTCAGCTTTTTCAATCGCTTCAGCAATAGCTCTTTCCCGTGCCTCTTTATAAAAAGGTTTTGTATTGGTATTGGTGAAGGTAATACCATTAACAGAATTAACACCAAGCGCCATTGCTTGATCAAATATTTTCCCAGCATTAGAAAGATCACGAATACGCACTGTTAAAGATTTTGAAACGTAATAGAGGCTTTCATTATTTTGTTTTGCATTATGTGTATCTGGACTTGATTGATAAATGGATAGTCCTGAAGTTTGCAAATCATTTTCTTGAATACCGCTTTTTTTTAAAGCGTTTATAACATTGGTCATAGATTTATTATTAGCTGCTAACGCTTTTTGGGCAATTTTATTGGAAGTAACAATGGCTAAATTAATAATTGCCATATCTGGTGCTGCTTTGCTTTCGCCAGTTGCAGTAACTGTAATAGTTGAATTTTTAATTTTGCTTTCTTCAGAATGTACGGTAAACGAAGTAGCTAGCAGTGTGAATGCTATCATAGCTACTCTCATTTGATAACTATTTAATAGTTGAAAAATTATTTTTGTCATATCTATTCCTCTATATTTGTCAATTTATCATTCTCTCATCTTCCGAAGTTCTTGTAAAGAAATTAGGGTTTTGATAACAAAAGCTGATAAAAAAGAGAAAAAGATGGCTTATAATTGAAGCAAGCTCTTGTATCATGAAACATTTTAGTTTAGAGAAAAACAGTCTGTGGGGCCTGTAGCTCAATTGGTTAGAGCCAGCGGCTCATAACCGCTTGGTTGGGGGTTCGAGTCCCTCCGGGCCCACGTTCCCCTTCGTTACAATATGAAGAGATTTTGTAATCATTAATTCTACAAGCTTTTGAAGTTTTTATATCCTGAGCTTCACTTCTTTACACGATTTTTAGCGCGCTTGTGATTTGTGATATTGCCGGATGGAATTATGGTTATATCCTCTCGCGAAGTTGTAAAATATGCTAAGCTATAAAGATTTTTATTCATCCAAATATTCTATGGTGAAGTTAATGTTCACGCTAATATTATCGTTATCTGTATATTTTTTATTTAATTGAGGGGAGCTTGGCTAAGCTAAAAATAAGAGACAAGTATGTGGTTTTTTTTGTGCTTAGTTATGAATTTGTATTCCACAGTCATAATATAGTATTTTTTAGATAAATATAGGAATTACTTCAATTATTGAATAAATTAAACTTTAAGTTTTTAATTCAATTTTTAACATTGATTTATTTATTTTTTTAATTCTTGAAATTTAAGTTAGTTTTATATTTTCGTGTGGGATCGGATTGCGAGCTAGAAAAAATAGTATATAGTACAAATTATTTTAAAATGAAGTAATAATAATGTATTTTTATGCAGAGTGGAATTATTTCAATTTTTTTAAATTCATAACAACTAATACTCTTGCTGGTTAATGGGTTATTTTATTATTGAAAAAAAATCCATTACCTTGCTGTTCATTATAAAAATGTGATGAGAAGTAATATACAAAGTAAATCTCATCTTAATAACAAAAAAATCTAAGATTGTAGCTCTCTAATAAAGGCTTTATGCGTAATTTTTTTGATCTGTTCAATATTCATTAGAATATCTTGCTTTGTTGGATAGCCTCTACTCGAGAAAGCAATTTTCTGTTTGTCTCCTGAGATTAAACGCCAATACCATTGATTATGAACCCCCTGAAACACTTCAAAATACATGCTTCCTACCTCAAAAATAGTCGTCGATTGACTAGATAAGTATACAATTCATCTGATTTATAAATGTTAGGTATGTCACTGTAATAAGCAGTCAATATACTTCTCTTAATTTTTTTTATTTTACAATAAATTTTATAAATATTTTACAATAAATTCTATAAAAATTATATCCTGTAATGAGAAAATGTTTACTGTTAATAAGCTAAAAAATACTTTATACGCGAAGCAATTTTATTTTTTTTTATTTAAAATAGAAAGATTTTTTTTTATTTTTAGCAACATATTTAGTTATGCTATTCTAAAAACAAACTTTATTTGCCACCTAGAACTTTACTTGCGTAAAATAATCAAAGTGTTTTGCTATGCAAGTAAAGTTCGAGTTTTTTATTATTATTTCATAATATAAAGGTCTATTGATTAGCTATAACCTCCTTTTGTGATATGCTTCGAATGAGTAAATCAATAAAAAGGCTAAGAGCATAAGAATTAGCCATCTTTGCTTTCATGTCAATCAGAGAAGTTGCCGCTTTGGGATTGAGATCATTGGATGAATTCTGTGGCAACAGATATTGCTGCAATTTTTCATAAGAGCTCTCAATTTTTTCTTTGTTTGGTTCTTCGTTACGGCCGCTGTTGGTAAGAATCTCTTCAAGCTTTTCAATTTTTTTAATAAAATAATTCCAGTCAAAGTCACTTTTAGTATACTCAGTGTCAAACATTTTTCCTTGCCCAGTTAGTAGCCAATTAATATTGACCCCATACAATGTGTGATATGTTTGTAAGACACTAAGATTAGGCTCCCTTTCTCCACGCTCATAAAAAGCGATAGAGTTTTTTGTCATGCTAAAACTTTTAGCTAATGCTTCACGTGATGGATCCCCTAAAGCGAGGCGTACATAACGTAAACGTTTTCCAAATATAGTTTTTGCTTCAGTTTCAGGACGTGCCACGAATTATCTCCCTCAGTAAATCATCATGGTGTAAGCTTTGACTAATAAAAGCACACTATGTATTAATAACTTATTATGTAATGTCAATATTTGTAGTCAATATTTATAATTTTTGTTTCTTTATTTTTAAAATTTTAGTAAGTAGGCAATAATTTTAAACTTATCGTATCTTATTTAAGAGTGGTATTCATTTCAAATAAAAAGTGCATTTGTCAATTTTTCTCTTGCTTTCCTTTGGAAAAATTCCATGTAAATTTTCGTGTATATTCTATCTTTATATTAAGAAGGATGCACTTTTTGGATTTGCGCAATGAGTCACAGAATAAATTTTGAGGAATGATGATGGCTCTATTTAGCTATTTTAGGGGAGCTTTTTTTTGCACAATTATTGGCATTTTCGCAGGTGGGGGGATTGGTTGGTTTGAAACAGGAAGTGCTGCTGGGTTTCTTAAATATTTTTTTGTTTGTTGTGTTTTAGGGATTTTAGAAATTTCTTTGTCTTTTGACAATGCTATTGTCAATGCGCGTATCCTTGGAGAGATGAATCAGATATGGCGCCGTCGCTTTCTAATATGGGGTATTTTGGTGGCAGTATTTGGGATGCGAATTGTTTTTCCGGTTTTGGTGGTTGCTGTGGCTATTGGGGTTAATCCAATTGCGGCAGTAAAATTAGCGATATGGGAACCACATCGGTATGCTGCAATTTTAACGAATGCGCATGTGGGTATTGCCGCTTTTGGAGGAACTTTCCTCATGATGGTTGGTTTGAAATATTTTTTTGATTCTGAAAAAAAAGTGCATTGGTTAACATTTATTGAAAAACCTGCTCAAAAATTAGGGTCGCTTGTCGGGATTGATATTGCCATTATGTTGATGCTGATGTTACTTTTTTCAAGGTGGATTGCACCAGAAGATAAAATGACTTTTTTATTTGCTGCGCTTTATGGGCTTTTGACATTTATAAGCGTTGCAATCGTTGGTTCGCTTTTGGATGCTCCAAAAGTCACTTTATCTGCAGTCACAAAAGGGGGGTTGGGTTCATTTTTTTACTTAGAAGTTTTGGATGCAAGTTTTTCTTTTGATGGTGTCATTGGTGCTTTTGCTTTTTCACACAACCTTTTTATTATAGCAATTGGTCTTGGTATAGGTGCATTTTATGTGCGTTCTATGACGATTATATTGGTCGAATCAGAAACATTGTTGCATTATCGCTATTTAGAACATGGTGCTTTTTATGCGATCTTGGTACTTGCAGTGATTATGTATATGCAAACCATTATATCGGTTCCTGAGGTGTTAACGGGATTTGTTGGGGTGTGTATTATTGGGATGGCGTTTTATTCTTCTATTCGCTTTAAGCGTCACCATCTCAATAAACATGTTGTGTCTGGATAGGTTAAAAATTTTTATTATCGTTGCAGTAGCGTAAGAGAAAATTTTAAGAGGTCATCAAAAGTTCTACGCCAGCTTCATTCATAGTTTTGAGCATTGTGTTAAGCGATCCGTTTAGATCAATACCGGCACAGGCATTTAATGAAACGCTGACTTGAAAGTCGCATTTTATAGCATGGAGTGCAGAAAAACCGACACAAAAATCAGTCGCTAAGCCGCACATGATTAATTTTGTAAAACCGTGTTCTTTGAGATAGCTTTGTAAGCCTGTTGGTGTTTTTTGATCATTTTCAAAAAATGCGGAATAGCTATCAATTTTTTGATTATAACCTTTTCGAAGGATAAGTTGTGCTTTCTCAACTTTGAGAGATGTATGAAAGTCTGCCCCTTGTGTTCCTTGTATACAATGATCAGGCCAAAGTATTTGGGAACCATAGTCAAGATTTATGGTATCATAGGGCGTTTTTTCAGGATAAAAAGAAGCAAAGCTAGAATGATTTTTTGGATGCCAGTCTTGGGTTAAAATGATATGATCAAAATGATCCATGAGATTATTGATAGGAGATAAAACGGTCTCACTTTGCGGTACTGCAAGTGCTCCACCAGGCAAGAAGTCATTTTGAATGTCAATGACGATTAAGGCTTTTTTTTCCATGAATATGTTCCTGTAGGAAGTTTATTTTTTTGATAGCCTTTAAAGACTCTATTTTGTCTTAAAGTTTGGAGATAATTTGGCGGATGTTGGTATAATTTTTATAATTATCAAGCCAAAAGAGAGGCTGGGATAAATTTTTACAATTAGTTTTATAATTTTTCACTAATTGCAACCACGTGCCAATGGAGAGTGCAGTGTAGTCACTTATAGCTACATGTTGGTGCAGGGCTTTAATGATCATAGGACTTGCTACATCAGATCCCATAAGGCAACGGTCTTTTTGTAAACGCAACTTGAGCCACATTAAGGCAAGAGGTGAATACCATTGTTTTCCGTGACACAAAAGCGATGAAAAGAGATAGGGATTTTCTATGGTATATTGTAAAGCCCACAAAGCAAGAAAAGAGGGAGCGTAGAGAATTGATTTTCTTTGTGGTATTATATCACACTGATAGGTTGGTTTGATACGATAAAAACATAGTTTTATATCTGGTATGGAAAAAAGAGATGGCGTTTGATAGCATGTTTCAGGTACAGCTAAAAAGATTTGTTTTTTGCTCGTCGAAGGGGTATGTTTTTGCATTCAGAATTATAGTAAAGCTTGTGAGATTAAAAAAATGTATCAATATAAAGCTAACAGCTCTTGATATGAAGTAAGCGTTGTTTATCGCAAGGTTTAAGAAAAGTAAAATATTTTTAAAATTCTAACCTCTATTGCCGCATAATATTTAATACTGCACAATATAAATAATAATATAGTATACACGATATAAGAGAAATTTATGGCACGTCAATTTATCTATCACATGGCTGGGCTTAGTAAGGCTTACAACAATAAAAAAATTTTGGAAAATATTCATCTGTCTTTTTATCCAGATGCAAAAATCGGTATTTTGGGGCCAAATGGTGCAGGAAAGTCAACCATTTTACGTATCATGGCTGGATTAGATAAAGAATATACGGGAGAAGCATGGCTTGCTGAGGGTGCGCGTTGTGGCTACCTTCCGCAAGAGCCTATTCTGGATACGAGCAAAGATGTGCGTGGCAATGTGATGGAAGGTGTTGCGGATAAGCAGGCAATTTTAGAACGTTATAACGAATTGATGATGAATTATACTGAAGAAACAGCTGATGAAAGTGCGCGGCTGCAGGATATCATTGACAGTCAGAATCTTTGGGATTTAGAGAATCAAGTAGAAATGGCTATGGCTGCCCTTGGTTGTCCGCCAGCCAATGAGGAAGTGACAAAACTTTCAGGAGGTGAAAAGCGGCGTGTTGCGCTTTGTAAATTACTGTTGTCGAAACCTGATTTATTACTTTTGGATGAACCAACAAACCATTTGGATGCTGAAACGACAGCTTGGCTTGAAAGGCACTTGCGTGAATATTCTGGTGCGGTGCTTTTGGTCACACATGATCGTTATTTCCTTGATAATGTGACGGGTTGGATATTGGAATTAGATCGCGGTAAAGGTATTCCTTATGAGGGGAATTATTCTGCTTATTTGAAGGCTAAAGCCAAACGTATAGCTCAGGAAGGACGTGAAGAGGCAGCTCGTCAGCGTGCATTGTCACGTGAGCAAGAATGGATAGCTTCTAGCCCTAAAGGTCGGCAAGCAAAGTCAAAGGCTCGAATTAAGGCTTATGACGAGTTGGTTCAGGCTGCACATGAGCGTCGTCCCGAAGAAGCGCAAATCATTATTCCTATTGGTGAAAGGTTGGGGCAGGTTGTTATTGAAGTTGATAATCTTTCTAAAGCATATGGCGAACGTGTGTTGATTGATTCTCTCTCTTTCAAGCTTCCTGCTGGTGGGATTGTGGGAGTTATTGGTGCTAATGGTATGGGAAAATCTACCTTGTTTAAAATGTTAACGGGGCAAGAACAACCAGATTCGGGTCAAATACGCATCGGTGAGACTGCTCAGATGAGTTATGTTGATCAGAGTCGTGATTCATTGGCAGGTGATAAAACCGTTTGGGAGGAAATTTCTGGCGGCAATGACATTGTTAAATTAGGTAAACATGAGATGAATAGTCGCGCTTATTGTGGTGCGTTTAATTTTAAGGGTGCAGATCAACAGCAAAAAGTGGCAAATTTGTCAGGAGGACAGCGTAATCGTGTACATTTGGCTAAGCTTTTAAAAGAGGGAGGCAATATTCTTCTTCTTGACGAACCGACAAATGATCTTGATACTGAAACGTTGGGTGCATTGGAAGATGCATTGGAGAATTTTGCTGGTTGCGCGGTCATTATATCGCATGATCGTATGTTTCTTGACCGATTGGCAACGCATATTTTAGCTTTTGAAGGGAATGGTCATGTGGAGTGGTTTGAAGGTAATTTTGCCGAATATGAGGCTGATAAAATTCGCCGTCTTGGTTCAGATGCTCTCAATAAGCGTGTAAGTTATAAGCCGCTTACACGTTAGCATTTTCTATCTTGTCTTAAGTTTATAAGCTGAATTGAAAAAATATTGATGATGTCTGTGTCCTCTTTGTTTTTCAAAAGGGAATTGTGCGTTTGTAAAATTTTTGTTGATCACGCTTAAATCAAAATTGATAGAAGTAAACCCATCTGATGTAAATCATCGCATACATTACATATTATGACTTGCATGGAGACCATTAAGTTATAGAGTTTTGGTCGTTCAACCTCATCAGTAAAAAATTCCATTCTGTGGTACGACTTTATAGGCTTTCGTAGAGTAGTTTCTGCATGTTATTATTATAGGCAGGCAGAGACTCTTCTATAACAGGTTATAGAGTATCAATGAGAGCTATAGGGTTATAAAAAAGAGTGCCGATCTTGAATTATATCCTCCATGCAGTAAATAATCATATTTTATGGTGATGATATATATAAGCCAATTGTTGCTTATTAAATTATGATGGGGAATGGTAAATTTTTCGTATAAAGTTGGTGCGCTGTAGGGTACGAACATTTTAGCTATTACAGTGAAGTGATAGTGAAATGCATATCGTCAGCTCTTTAGCAGTTGTCTAATTTTTCATGTTATCATCAAAAATCACTCGAAAATAATGCAAATATGTATGCCTTTTGCTTGACTTTTTATTAATAGAAACAAATGTTTATATGAGTGATAGAGGGAGTATTTATGAGGAAAGTGGCAAGTTTGAATACGATGACTGTGTTGCTGAAAGCGATGGCACAATCAAGTCGTTTGCGTGTTCTTGCGCTTTTGTATCATGAAGATTTAACGGTTTCAGAGCTTACTTTTATACTTGATAAATCACGGTTTCTTGTATCTTGGCATCTGCGTTTATTGTATGAGGCACGGTTGGTTGAACGTTATCAAAAGGGGGAGGAAGTTTATTTTAAGCTTTGCCATGGTTGTTGGGATAAAGACATTGTGATGGCTGCAATTTTAGCTTTGCCAGAGAGCGATGTGATGTTAGCGCACGATTTAGCGCGTTTAGTAGACCTTAAAAAGCAGCATCAAAAAAAGATTGAGAAGCATTTTTTACAAAATGCTGCGCAGTGGGATGCGTTACGGCTATCATCATATATTGCAGATTATGTTGTAGAAAATGCTTTGCTTGAAATTGTCGGCAATAAACCATTTGAGGCGATGTTAGATATTGGTGCAGGTACAGGCTCTGTATTAAAATTGTTTTCAGGTCTTTATACGCATGCAGTTGAAATCGCTATTGGAAGCGATGCTTTGCATTTATCTGTTGGGAATACAATTTTTGATTTGGTAATTCTTCATTGGGTTTCACATTTTCTTGATAGACCTCAGGAAATATTTAATGAAGTAGCGCGTGTTTTGCGCCCTAATGGACGTTTCTTAATTGTGGATTTTTGTTTCCATAAAACTAAATCTTCACATACTCACCATGCTTATATGCATCTTGGATTTTCAGATTTACAAATAAAACAATGGCTAAAAAATGTAGGACTTATTCTAGAACAAACAGTTTGTCTTGTCCCTATGCAAAATGAAAACAAAGAAGGGTTGATGGTTAAGCTTTGGCTTGCTCGTGATCCGCGTTTATTAATAGATGATATAAAAGATAAACACGTGGAGTTTGCATAAATTATATTTGCTACAGTACTTTACCGATTTTGACTTTTCTTGGTTGAAAGTGCAAAGAAGGAACTGAGAGAATTATTGAATGGTTATCATTCTCACTATCGTATCTTTTATGAAATACAGTGCTAGTGTTTCAATATATGGAGACATAAACAAGGATTTTTACAGAGGTGAAGTCATCTAGCTCGCGTTGATACAGTGTGTGTTGAATGAGATATAGCACAGCAATTTTAAGTACAAAAATTTTCCATTTTATCATTTTATGAAAGTAGTGCAGGCAAGAAAGATGACGAAAAAACGTTCATATTCATCGCTGCTTGCAAGGTAATGCGTTGGGGTTTATTGATCGTTTACAAAATAATCTGTAGTTATCTTGGATTATGACGATGAGTGATTCAAAATAAATATACTGAAAATTTTAGTCTTGTGCGGCAATTAATTTTTCAAGCTTACCATTGATGTCGTTATAGGTAACAATTTTTTTGATGATGATTCTCAATATCTATAATGAAAACATGTAAGGTTTAGTATTTTTATTTTGATTGTATTGAGGTTATGTTAGTTTATTGTTTTGGGAAGATGAGAGCCGTTAATACCTACATTAGTGCGTGTGTTCTGATCTTTGATATGGTTTGCATAGATTAAAAGATATTTTTATTTCAATGATGGCATTGTCGAATAAGTGATAACTGTGTTGATATGATTTTCTCTTTATAGCAGTTTGATTTATAAAAATTACTTGTGTTTTTAAAATTTTTACAGTGATAGATTTTTTAGCAAAATAATAAAGGTTAAGATGGTCAACAGATGTTTTTTAGCGTATTTAAAATAATATTGCTTCAAATTGGATCAATTTAAGTATTTTTTTGCCTCAATATTTCCACTTTTTAACAATTCATAACTTTTTTATATTTTTTCGCATGAGAGATGATAATAATTTCTTGTTGTTGAGAATATTTTATTCCATAGCAGAAATATTGCATCGGCTATCTTAGTGGTTGATGCGAGAGGACGATCAGGGAGCCTCCTCCCCCCCCCCGCGTGGATCCCTTAGATTGTCTGGCCTGACTGAGGGAATCCTCAGCCGGGCTTTTGGGGGGGGTGATATGAAAGTCTTATGAAGTGTTATAAGCGGGATTTTGAAAAAGTGTGAGCTATCTGGTGTTGTATAGCGTGAAATGGTGAGGGGGAGTATTGAGGATTATTAAATTGGGGGAGGTTGGTTTTTCTTAAGGGTGGGAGTTTGATTCGTTGTTGAAGATTTTTCTTCGTATAGGGGGATGCGCGCTTTATGTCTTATAATGTTTATAAGTGAGCTGTATGCATCGTATTGTTTGTGTTTTTTTTATATTTTTTGTCTTTGGAGCGAGTTTTTTTATTCCTAAAATTAAGGGGCCTTACCGAGTTATATTCAACGAAACCCTGCCTTCTCGTCAAGTGAGCATAACAAAAATAGGGGATATATTTTTAGAGAGATTAGTGTTATTTTTTCCAGATGTTGTAGCTAACCTTTCTAAGATGAGTCCTCAACAAAAACGGCAATTGGTTGAGTTAGTACGGCAGGATGCGGTTATTATAGCTTCTGCGAATGGTCAAAGCGATGAGGATGCGCAAAAATTTGGTGAGGTTATTTCTGTCGCTTTATCAAAAGCTATTTTTCATCCTTACATTAGTGATGCTTATTTTTAGCTATTTTTTGAGAAAAATCACATTTATTGTTGATTCTCTGTGAATGTTATGCTCTATGTAGCATCCTTGAAAAATGTGCGGGGAGATTCTCTGACTTTTTATTTAGCATTATACGGAGAGGGGAGATAGTTAAACTATTAAAGTACCGTTTTTAGAGTATCAGTTATTTGTACGATTCTTGAATATGGACATGTGTAGTACAAATGGTTACAAGGGTGATTGTGCCATAATTATATACAAGAAAAATATTTTCGGGCGGAGAGTCAGTAATATAAACTTTTACTCGATGGGTATTGAAGTTTTTTATGCTGGTTTTATAAAATTTTCCAAAAGCGGATGAAAGTGTTTATTCAGCTATGCTGTGTATTTAAAAGCTGATGTATTATTTTCTATAAAATGGTTAATTTTGGCAAACGATATTGTTTGGCATAAATTTTGTGTAACTAGTGTCTATCTGCTTCTGAAAGAGCGGATAGTGGTTTTTGTTTTTTCTAAAATGATATACGAAACTTATGGTGTTTTGGTGAAAGCATTTTGGTTTATGTTAGCTTGTTGCGATTATGAAATTAACATAAATGGGGATTTAATAATCGGGCGTGAAAAGTAACAGAGGCTTTTCAAGTGTATTTTCATTAGTTAAAAATTGGGTACGGGGCAGCTGTATTAGTAATGGATATATTATAGTGCTTTATTAAGTGCGTTAAAATCTTCATTATAGTTTTTTTATTTTTCGATATTTTTGCGATATAAAAATATAAAGTAAATGAGGTGAGCGTGCTTCTTTTGGTAATTAAAATTATATTGAAATTGTCTTAATATTTTCATTTTTATAACGCTCTTTAGCTTTTTTTCTAAATATAATACACCTGTAGGTTTTTTGTGTCTTAATTTAAGAATTATTCATGAAGAGAGAGAGAATGCAATTTTTGAAAATCGTTCTAAGTGTGGCATTTGCTATATCATGTGTATTTGAGATGAGCTGGGCTTATGCAATATTAAATGTTGCAAATTCAGGTAATAAATCGGTAATAACTTCTTCTAAAGTAGCTGTTCGTCCTTACGAGTCTCTCATTCAAAAATTGGCAGCCAAATATAATGTTCCTGTTAATTTAGCGCATGCTGTTGTGCATGTTGAAAGTAGTTATAAAGCATATACCAAGGGAGCTGCTGGTGAGATAGGTTTAATGCAAATTAAACCATCTACTGCACGCGGGTTGGGTTTTAATGGTTCTGTACAAGATCTTTATGATCCTGCGACCAATCTTGAATATGGTATGCGTTATTTGGCGCGGGCATATAAATTGAGTGGTGGCAATACATGTGGCACAATCCTTAAATATAATGCAGGCCATGCTGCAAAAAAAATGAATTCTACTTCAGCAAAATATTGCCTTAAAGTTAAAACTTATCTCGCTTCATTAAGATAATGATATACTTTAAAGATGAGAATTTTCTGACAGGATTTGTGAAATATCTTGATGAGAGGCTATTTTCACTTCATGAAAAATGCTTTATAAGTAGCGTGTCAGTCGGCTAGGCAGCCGCGCTTGTCCAATGCCTAAAGGTGGCAAGTGAGGAAAGTCCGGGCTCCATGGAAAAACGGTGCCGGGTAACACCCGGCGGGGGCGACCCTAGGGAAAGTGCCACAGAAAGCAAACCGCCTGTTTTTATAGGTAAGGGTGAAAGGGTGGGGTAAGAGCCCACCGCGCATTCAGTAATGAATGTGGCAAGGTAAACCCCACTGGGAGCAAGACCGAATAGAAATGACGCGCAAGGTTTAACTTGCAGCCAGTTTCCAGGCGAGTCATTCGGGTAGGTTGCACGAGGCGGGTGGTAACATCCGTCCCAGATGAATGGCTGCCATGTAGAGTGTAAGCTTTACTATACAGAACCCGGCTTACAGGCCGACTGATATTTGCGTGATTGGTATTGCATACATCTAGTATTGCGTATAGTGCATATGGTTTTTTTAGTAATGAATGTAACAAGGTAATCTCCATTTCATTGGGAGCAAGATCGAACAGAAATGATATGCAAGATTTAATTTACAGCTAATTTTTAGGTAAGTTTATTTAGGTAGACTGCAGTAAGGCAGATGGTATATTCGTTTTAGATGAATAGTTTTTGTATCAGTGTAATTTTTACCATACAGAATCTAACCTACATGCTAGCTGGTACTTGCGTGATGGGTATTGTATACACTCAGTATTGCATATGAGCTTTTATGAAGGTTTGTGTTTTTTGCTCTACACTCAAATAAAGAGTGTATTTTTAGAAAATTATAACATTTTTTTAAGTATAGTGCGTCAATATATGCATCAGGTCAACTTTAGCTCCATTTTCTTTCATTGTGATGGATATGGAGATTGAATTTTAGTTATCATGGCATAAGCTGCCCTTGATGGCTATTGATTTGAACAAGCATAAATCAAGACGGATTATTTTGATAGAACAGAGTAACAGAGCTGAACGCCATATTCCAGTGTTGTTACAGCCAGTTTTAGCTGGGCTTGAACCATTGGTTGGAGCAAAAGTGATTGATGGCACCTTTGGTGCTGGTGGTTATACACGTGCTCTGTTAAGCGCGGGAGCAGATGTTATTGCTCTTGATCGTGATCCTCACGCGATTCGTGGTGGACAACCGCTTGTTGATACATTTTTTCCACGACTTCGTTTGGTGCAAATGGAATTTTCGCAATTAGATCGCGTAGTTGAAAAGAAGGTAGATGCGGTTATTCTAGATATTGGTGTTTCTTCAATGCAGCTTGATGAAGCTGAAAGAGGGTTTTCTTTTCAAAGAGATGGTCCGTTGGATATGCGAATGGCTCAGATTGGTTTTACAGCCAGCGATGTTGTGAATCATTTAAAAGTAGAGGATTTAGCGCGGATATTTAAAATATTTGGAGAAGAGCGTTATGCAGGTAGAATTGCACGTATGATAGAGAAACGTCGCTGTATTCGGCCTTTTTTGCGTACAGGTGATCTTGCCAATGCCATTGAAGCACTTGTGGGTCGTAACCCAAAAGACCGCATTCATCCTGCAACACGTGTGTTTCAGGCTCTTCGTATGTATGTGAATGATGAAATTGGCGAATTGGCGCGTGGCTTATTTGCTGCTGAACGTGTTTTGAAAGCGGGAGGTCGTTTAGGGGTTGTTAGTTTTCATTCTCTTGAAGACCGTATGGTTAAAAGATTTTTTTCTGCTCGCTCAGGCGGACGTGGGAGATCACGCTACTTTCCTGAAATAAAAATTCCTCCAGCGACATTTTTTCCTCTGTTTAAAGGTACAGTAACTGCAAGTGAAGAGGAATTACAACGAAATCCCCGTGCGCGTTCTGCAAAGTTGCGTGTTGGTGTACGCACTGAAGCAGAGTGTTTTGCTGCAGATATGAAATTATTTGGTTTGAGCGAGGTTGTCAGTTTTGAAGGCCGAAAAAAATGACAGTTTTTCGCACAGTGGATATGATTTTAACGATAATTATGATTTGTACAGCAGGTTTCACTTATAAGGTAAAATATGATGTTCAAAAACGAATTAGTGAAGTTCGTCGTCTTGAACGTGAAATTTCTGCAGAAAAAAATATGGTTCATCTACTTCGTGCTGAATGGGCTGTAATGATAGAGCCTTCACGTATGCAAAGACTTGCAAAGCGTTATCAAAAAGAGCTTGCTTTAGATATAATTCAACCACGCCAAATTGTTGAATTTGAAGATATTCCTGTACGTGTACAACATGATCAAATTGCAGAAGTGATTAAAAAAAATACTTTGGAAAACAATAAAGATTTTGGGGCTGATAATCATGTCTCACGTATGGGTAGCGTTATTCAAAAGGGCGTGCAGTGATAAAAACATTATTTCTATTTTCGTGGAAGAAAGAGCATTTAAATAATAAATTGGACGTTCATAATTTTTCTGCTCGTCGTTTGCATTCTAGTCGCCTACGTTTGCTTTTTTCTTTGTCATGTTTTCTTATTTTGTACGGCATTATGGGTGCCTGTCTTATTTCTTATGGAATGAAAGGCGGACAAATTGAAGAAGCAAAAGGGCCAAGAGTTATTCAGTTGGCAACCCGACCTGATATCGTTGATCGTAACGGTCGCTTACTGGCAACGGATATTAAAACTTACTCACTTTTTGCTGAACCAAGACGCATTATTGATGTGGATGAAACAATAGAATTGCTTTCAACAGTTTTGCCCAATCTTAATTGGCAGGAAACTTATAAGCGTTTAAAAAGAAAGTCTGGTTTTTCTTGGATACAACGTGGGTTAACGCCAACGCAAAAATCGCAAATTATGGCACTTGGTATCCCAGGTATTGGTTTTCGTACTGAGATTCGTCGTTTTTATCCAGGTGGTTCTGTAGCTTCACATATTCTCGGCATGGTTAATGTTGACAATCAGGGCATAGCAGGTATGGAGAAATATATTGATGATGCTAGCTTGAGTGTTTTGCGTGCTGCGGGTTTTGTAACTGAATCGTCATTAAAACCGGTTCAGCTTTCGCTAGATGTTCGCATTCAGACAATTGTGCATGATGAATTAACCCAAGCAATTAAGCGTTATAAAGCGATTGCTGCAGGAGCAGTTATTTTAAATATTCACACTGGTGAAGTTTTGGCTATGGCGTCTATACCTGACTTTAACCCTGGCAATCCTGTGGATGCTTTGAAAAGTGATCGCCTAAATCGGATGACTGCTGGGGTTTTTGAAATGGGATCTATCATTAAAAGTTTTACAACTGCAATGGCACTTGATTCGGATATTTTTCATTTAAACAGTATTATTGATGCTTCACGACCCATTCAAGCAAGTCGAAATTACTTTATTCGTGATTTTCATGGAAAAAATCGTCCTCTAACATTATGGGAAGTTTTTATTTATTCTTCTAACATTGGTTCTGCTAAAGAAGCATTGACGATAGGAATTGATGGACATCGTGATTTTTTGAAACGGTTTGGTTTACTTGATCGTATGGTAACACAATTGCCTGAAGTTGCCCATCCTGTTGAGCCGCATCGTTGGAAAGATATCCATTCTATGACAATTTCTTTTGGACACGGTATGGCAACAACGCCCTTGCAAACGGCAGTAGCAGCAGCTGCTTTAATGAATGGTGGTTTGTTGATTGCACCTACATTTTTAAAAAATACAAAAGAACAAGCTTTGAAGCATGCAAAATCGGTTCTGCGTGCTAAAACGAGTCAAAATATGCGTTACCTTTATAAGTTAAACAGCAATATTGGTTCTGGGCGTAATGCAAAAGTAGAGGGCTATCGCATTGGTGGTAAAACGGGAACAGCTGAAAAAGTTGAAAATGGAAAATATTCTAAGACAAAAAATTTCAATAGTTTTCTCGCTGCTTTTCCCATTGATGATCCTGCTTATGTTGTCTTAACAATTATTGATGAACCTCAGCCTGAAGATGGAAAAAAATTGGCAACAGCAGCGATGAATGCAGGACCGATGCTTGCTAATATTATTCGCCGTTCCGCTAGTTTTTTAGAGATTAAACCAGATTTTAAGAAAGAATATGAACCAATTTTAAGTCCAAATGGCAATATGTGATTGTTAAAAAACAGTGGTAAAAAACTAACATAAGATAGGTGTGTGGTCATGTTACTTGGAGCGCTATTTTCAGAAGATATTAAGGAAGATTATCTTGGACACATTGAAGTTACGGGAATAAGTGCAGATTCTCGACAAATATTACCAGGTTATGTTTTTGTGGCTGTTCAGGGAAGTAAAAGCGATGGTAGGCAATATATAAGTGATGCGATAAAACGCGGTGCACGAGCAATCGTTACAGATTGTAATTTTACGTTCGAAAACTTATCTGTTCCAGTTTTACGTGTTTTAGATGTTCGTCATAGTTTAGCGGTAGCTGCTGCACGTTTTTACGGTTCTCAACCTGAAACTGTAGTGGCTGTGACAGGTACAAGTGGGAAAACATCAGTTGTATCTTTTGTTCAGCAAATTTGGAAATATGCTGGGTTTTGTGCAGCCAGCATTGGAACGATAGGTGTTATTTCTCCTAAACGGAACGATTATGGATCTCTTACGACGCCAGATCCAGTAGTTTTGCAGCGTTTATTATATGAAATTACCAAAGATGGTGTTACACATGCAGCCCTTGAAGCTTCTTCGCATGGATTGGATCAGAGTCGACTCGATGGGGTTCATTTGGCGGCGGCTGCTTTTACGAATTTAGGGCGTGACCATATGGATTATCACACGTGTGTAGAGGATTATTTGCGTGCTAAAATGAGACTATTTGATACGCTTTTGCCACAAAATTCTCCTGCTGTGATTTTTGCCGATGATATTTATTCGCAAAAAGTTATTGATTATGTCAAACAGGCGTATCGTCGTGTATTAACAGTTGGGCGTAAAGGGCAGTTTATCACAATTAATCGTGTTGAGCATCAACGGTCAAAACAGTGTGTTGAATGCCGTATGGACAATGATATTTATACATTTGACTTGCCTCTAGCTGGAGATTTTCAGGTAGCTAATGCATTGGTGGCTGCGGGATTAGCAATTGCAACAGGTGTATCTTCTGATAAAGTTTTTCGTGCTCTTGAAAATTTGCAAGGAGCACCTGGTCGGTTAGAATTGGTTGGAAAGACAGAAAATAATGCTCCTGTTTATGTAGATTATGCGCATAAGCCAGAAGCTTTGGAGCAAGTATTGCTTTCTGTTCGCCCTTTTACGCAGGGGCGTTTAATTCTTATTTTTGGTTGTGGTGGTGATCGTGATCAGGGGAAAAGACCTTTAATGGGAAAAATTGCAGCCAATAGGGCTGATATTGTTATTGTAACTGATGATAATCCTCGCACTGAAACACCAGAGAAAATTCGAAAAGATATTTTACAGACCGCACCAGAAGCGATAGAAATAGCAGACCGTGGTGAAGCAATTTCCTATGCAGTGGGGATTCTTGAGGCAGGAGATACATTGATTATAGCTGGAAAAGGTCATGAGGACGGTCAGATTGTAGGGCAGAAGACATATCCTTTTTCAGATCGTTTGCATGCGCTTTCTGCTTTAAAGGAAAGATATAAATGACTGCTTTATGGGATAAACAGGCACTCTTAGCTGCAATGGATGGTTTTGCAATTGGGTGTGTAGCAGAAGCTTTTTCTGGAGTTTCTATCGATAGTCGCACACTTTTAAAAGGCGATATTTTTTTTTGTATAAAAGGTGATCGTTTTGATGGTCATGATTTTGCACTACAAGCTCATGATCAAGGCGCTGGAGCTGTTGTAATTGCGCAAGATCACTTGTCTAAAATGGAGAAATTATCTCTTCCATTGATTGTTGTTCCTGATGTTTTACAAGCACTAGAAAAGCTTGCGCAAGCAGCACGTAAGCGTTCAAAAGCTAAAATTATAGCGATAACAGGTTCTGTTGGAAAAACAACGACAAAAGAAGCTCTTAAACAAGCACTTGAAACTGTTGGGAAGGTTCATGCTAATCTTGCTTCTTTGAATAATTGTTGGGGTGTTCCACTCACTTTAGCGCGAATGCCTGCAGATAGTGATTACGGTGTTTTCGAAATTGGTATGAATCATAAAAATGAAATTCGCCCTCTCGTGAAGATGGTTCGTCCACATGTGGCTTTGATTACTCGTATTGCTGCTGGACATATGGGTTTTTTTAAAAATCTTGAAGAAATTGCAGAGGCAAAAGCTGAAATTTTTGAAGGATTTGATGAGGAAGGCGTTGCTGTTTTAAATGCAGATGATAATTTTTTCCCCTATTTAGTTCACAAAGCAGAACAATATGGTGTGAAAAAGATTTTGAGTTTTGGTGAAAGTAAGTTTGCTGATTATCAAGTAAAGGAACTTCATCTTTTTACAGATTCTTCCCATATGACTGTGTGCATTTCCGGTTGTGATATGATGATTAAAATTGGTGCCCCTGGCCGACATATTGTACAAAATAGTTTAGGTGTTCTTGCGGCTTGTGATGCAGTGGGTGCTGATTTAACGCGTGCAGCCCTTTCGTTGAGCCGTTTTTCTCTCCAAAAAGGTCGCGGTATTCATTATCGGTTGTCTTTACCAAATAGTGGTGTTTTTCATTTAATTGATGAAAGTTATAATGCTAACCCTGCTTCCATGCAGGCTGCTCTTAACCTTCTTACTACAGGACCTGTAGGAAAGAAGGGAAGGCGGATTGCTGTTTTGGGTGATATGCTCGAATTGGGAGCCTATAGTGAAAAACTTCATCGTGACCTAGTAGAGCCAATACGTACTTCTGGTGCTCATTTGGTTTTTTTATTTGGTGAGGCAATGAAGTGTTTAATTACCGATCTGTCTGCTTATGTCACGGTTCATTATGCTGAGAATATTGAAAAGCTTTTACAACTTATTTTTTCAGAAATTTCAGATGGAGATCTTATCATGATTAAATCATCCCATAGTATTTATTCGTCAAATATTGTGACTGCGCTTTTAGATCATTATAAAGTGGTTCCTCTATAATTTTAGTAGGGTTTTATACTATGCTGCTATTCTTTTCTTCGCTTAGTGATTGGCTCCCAGGTGTTAATGTTTTTCGTTACATTACCTTTCGTACTGTGGCAGCTATGCTTACATCAGGGTTAATTGTGTTTTTGTTTGGTCCTAGTATCATTGCTGCTCTCAAATTGCGGCAGGGAAAAGGACAGCCTATTCGAGCTGATGGTCCTCAAACACATTTTAAAAAGGCTGGAACACCTACTATGGGTGGGTTAATGATTTTAACTGGCATTGTTGTCTCAGCGTTTTTGTGGTGTAATTTATTGAATATTTATTTTTGGATATCGCTGTGCGTTATGCTTTCTTTTGGCGCAATTGGTTTTTATGATGATTATCTTAAGGTAACAAAACAAACGGAGAAGGGCTTTTCTGGTAAGGCACGGTTAAGCTTAGAGTTTTTGATTGCAGCAATTGCTGCTTTTGCTATCTTACAAGTTGGCTCTCCTGGGTTAGCGTTGCCCTTCGTGAAAGATTACTTTATCAATTTGAGCTGGTTTTTTCTTCCTTTTTCTACTCTTGTTATTGTAGGAACTGGTAATGCAGTTAATTTGACTGATGGTCTTGACGGACTTGCTATCGTTCCTGTGATGGTTGCGGCTCTCTCTTTTGCTCTTATTGCTTACCTTTCTGGTAATATAAATTTTGCTGATTATCTACAAATCCATTATGTGTCAGGAACAGGTGAATTGGCTGTTCTTTTGGGCGCTGTTGTTGGTGCTGGTCTTGGTTTTTTATGGTTTAATGCACCTCCAGCGGCTATTTTTATGGGAGATACTGGTTCACTAGCACTTGGAGGACTGTTGGGTGTTGTTGCTGTAGCAACTAAGCATGAACTTGTTTTGGTTTTCATTGGCGGGCTTTTTGTTTTGGAAGCATTCTCAGTTGTTATTCAGGTTGGTTATTTCAAATTAACAAAAAAGCGTGTGTTCCTTATGGCGCCGATACATCATCATTTTGAAAAAAAAGGCTGGACTGAAAGCCAAATCGTAATACGCTTTTGGATCATTTCAATTGTTCTCGCTTTGATTGGTCTTTCAACACTTAAATTAAGGTGAAGTTTTGATTTCTGTTGAATGTTATAAGGGAAAAAAAGTTGCTTTATTTGGATTAGGGCGATCAGGATTAGCGGCAGCGCAGGCATTGATGCATGGTGGTGCAGAAGTGATTGCATGGGATGATAATCCTTCAGGTGTACAAGCAGCTTGTCAAAAAAATATTTCAACAAGGGATCTCCAATTTGAGGATTGGTCAGAGTTTTCTGCGTTGATTTTAGCGCCTGGAGTTCCTTTAACTTACCCTAAGCCTCATTGGGTTGTTGATAAAGCACGTCAAGCAAATATAGAAATTATCGGTGATATTGAATTATTTGTCCGTGCGCGTAATCGTTTTTTACAGAACTATAACCTTTGCGATCAGGATGTTCCATTCATTGCTATTACAGGTACGAATGGAAAATCGACAACGACAGCTTTGCTTGCCCATTTGTTAAAACAGATGGGTTATGATGTGCAGATGGGAGGAAATATTGGAACTGCAATATTGATGCTTAAGCCATTTGTTAAAAAATGTATTTATGTGATTGAATGTTCATCGTTTCAGATTGATTTGGCACCATCTCTGAAGCCAACTGTTGGTCTTTTATTGAATTTAACGCCTGATCATATTGACCGCCATGGCAGTTTTGCTCAATATGTGCAAGCCAAAAGACATTTAGTTGCTGAGGCTTCTCATGCCTGTATTGCTGTTGATGATACGGCGTGTCAGGTTTTGTACCAACAATTGGTTCACAAAGGTTGTCAAGTGGAGGCAATTTCTAAAGAACGCTTTATTGAAAATGGTTTTTATGCGGATGGAACTAAACTTTTTTCTGTTCGCCACGGGCAATGTCAGATGATTGCGGATCTTGCGAGTATGACTGCATTGCGTGGTAGCCATAACGCGCAAAATGCTCTCATGGTATTGGCAACATTGCAGGCTTTAAAAATTACTGATCCACATATAGAAAAGCATTTAGCGAGTTATAAAGGATTGGCGCATCGTATGCAGCAGGTGCGTAAAATTGGGTCAGTTTTGTTTATCAATGATAGCAAAGCGACCAATGCAGATGCATCAGCTCCCGCACTTTCTGCGTTTAATAATATTTTTTGGATTGTTGGAGGGCAGGCGAAAAAAGGTGGGATTGATGCTCTTAAAGGATTTTTTCATAAAATTCGTAAAGCCTATTTGATTGGAAGTTCGGCAGAAGAATTTTCTGGTGTTATTGGATCCATTTTTCCTTTTTCGATGAGTTTAACTTTGGAAAATGCAGTGCATGAAGCAGCTATTGATGCAACTTTTTGCAAGGCGAAAGAAGTTGTTGTTCTCTTTTCGCCAGCTTGTGCAAGTTATGATCAATTCAAAAATTATGAAGCGCGTGGGGAAGCGTTTATTTCTTTTGTTACGCAATTGAAAGGAACACAAAATATAAAAAAATGATTTATGTTAACATTCCAGAATCTTTTTTCATGTAATTCAATTGCTGAAGTATTTGCCTAAAAATAGGGAAAATATATCACTTTGAGTAGAAAAATGAAAAGGATCAAGCGAATATGATGGTTACTCGTGCAGATCGAGATCCGATTGCCAATTGGTGGTGGACAATTGATCGTTCCATTTTTGCTGCTTGTTTACTTTTGATGGGAATTGGGATTATGCTTTCTTTTGCAGCAAGTCCCACCATTGCGAAAAAAATTGGAATTGACGATAGTTTTTACTTTGTTCGCTGGCATATCATTTTTAGTGCTTCTGCATTTTTTACTTTGGTTACGATTTCTTTTTTTTCACCCCGTAATATTCGTCGTTTATGTGCCCTTTTATTAGTTACGACCCTTGCTCTTATGGTTGCAACTTTATTTTTTGGTCCTGAATTAAAAGGAGCACGGCGGTGGATTTCTATATTTGGCGTTTCTGTACAAGCTTCAGAGTTTATGAAGCCTGCTTTTGTGGTTATGTCAGCTTGGCTTTTTTCAGGGCAGGTACAACGTAAGATTATTCTTAACTACATGCTAGCGATTGCACTTTATGCTTTTTGTTGTGTGCTTCTTGTTCTTCAACCTGATATTGGTCAAACACTTTTGGTGAGTGCCGCATGGGGCGGTTTATTTTTTGTTGCAGGTGTATCTCTTGCTGTCATTTTTTTATTTCTTATTTTAGGTGTTGTCGGGGGGATTTTCGCATATCTTTTTCTTCATCATGTGCGTGAACGTATTAATGGCTTTTTGACAGGTGAGGGCGATACCTTTCAAGTAGATGTAGGACGTGAGGCTATTTTGAATGGTGGTTGGTTTGGACAAGGACCAGGTGAGGGAACCGTGAAACGTATTATTCCCGATAGCCATACAGATTTTGTGTTTTCCGTTGCTGCTGAAGAATATGGTATTATCCTTTGTATATTAATTATGATGCTTTTTGGCTTTATCGTTATACGCTCGCTTTATATAGCATTGAATACGCGTGATTCATTTACGCGTCTCGGTATTACTGGCATAGCAATGATGATCGGCTTTCAATCAGGGATTAATATGGCTGTTAATCTTCATTTAATGCCTCCAAAAGGCATGACATTGCCGTTTATTTCTTATGGTGGCTCATCTATGGTAGCAATTGCTATTTCAATGGGTATTTTGCTTAGTTTGACACGTCGCTGGCCAGAAGCGCGTCTTTCAGCTTTTTCTTCATCTGTTGTTTCGGACGCTGCTTATGACAAATAAAAAAGTGATTGTTTTGGTTGCTGGTGGTACAGGTGGACATCTTTTTCCTGCAGAAGCTCTTGCTGTTGAATTTAGGCGACGCGGATATGATGTGCATTTGGCAACAGATGAAAGAGCTAAGCGTTTTGTGCGCTGCTTTGATGAAGAGCATACCCATATTATTTCATCGGCAACATTTGCACGGCGTCACCCTTTGGCATTGATAAAAACACTTTGGTATTTGTTAAAGGGAATGGGGCAGTCGTGCGCTCTTTTTTATAAACTGCGTCCTGTTCTTGTGGGTGGGTTTGGTGGTTATCCTACCGTTCCTCCTCTTTTGGTTGCCTTTTTAACGAGGCGTATAACATTTATTCATGAACAAAATGCTGTTATGGGACGTGCTAATCGCGTGTTGGCAGCTGTGGTGCACGCGATAGCAGGTGGTCTGTTATTGTCAAACGGTGCTCACGCTCATAAAACGTTTTTAACTGGTAATCCTGTACGTGAGGCTGTTCTTAAAGTAGCAAAAGTTCCTTATTCTCCTGCTGTTGGTGAAAAGCCATTTCATTTTTTGGTTTTTGGAGGGAGTCAAGGAGCTTCTTTTTTTTCACATATTGTACCTGAAGCAATTGCTTTACTGGATAGTAAGATACGTAAACGCTTACGCATTGTTCAGCAAGTTCGGGATGAAGCTGTAGAGTTGGTAAAAATCTATCGCGATATGGGTGTGCAAGCAGAAATTGCACCTTTTTTTGATGATATGGCTAAACGTATGGCACTTTCTCATTTTATTTTATCACGCGCTGGTGCCTCATCCGTTTGTGAAATAGCTGTCATTGGGCGACCAGCTTTGCTTATTCCATATCCTCATGCTTTGGATCATGACCAAACAGCCAATGCAGCGTTGCTTTCTGCAGTGGGGGCTGCTCAAATTGTACCAGAAAAAGATTTAAGTGCGCAAAGGCTTGCTGCTGTTTTAATGGAAGCTTGTTACGCACCAAGTTTACTGGAAAAACAAGCGCTGGCTGCAAAAAAAGTTGGAAAACCTTATGCGACTAGTCGTCTTGCAGATATAGCTGAGGCATTGATTGTGGGGCAATCGCTGTCAGATATTAGAGAGGAGTTTTTTGATGAAAATGCCGCTTAATATCGGTCTTATCCATTTTGTTGGAATTGGCGGGATAGGCATGAGTGGAATTGCTGAGGTTTTTCATAATCTTGGTTATAAAGTTCAAGGGTCTGACCAAGTTAATAATGCAAATGTTGAACGTTTACGAAATAAAGGAATTAATGTTCATATAGGTCACTCTGCTGAAAATTTAGGAGCTGCAGAGGTTGTTGTGATTTCTACCGCTATAAAAAAAACAAATTCTGAATATATAGCTGCGAAAAAGAGGCATTTACCAGTTGTAAAGCGTGCAGAAATGCTTGCAGAGTTGATGCGGTTTCGTCGGGCAATTGCTGTTGGCGGTACGCATGGGAAGACAACAACTACGTCAATGGTAGCAGCGCTCCTTGATGCGGGTAATTTTGATCCAATGGTGATTAATGGCGGTATTATCAATGCTTATGGTACCAATGCTCGTGTGGGGGACGGTGATTGGATGGTGGTTGAAGCTGATGAAAGTGATGGTACATTCTTAAAGTTGCCTGCTGATATTGCTGTTGTTACAAATATTGATTCTGAACACTTGGATCATTATGGTAATTTTAGTGCTGTGCGTGATGCTTTTCGGCAGTTTGTAGAAAATGTTCCTTTTTACGGTTTTGCTGTGTTATGCCTTGATCATCCAGAGGTTCAGGCGTTGGCGAGTCGTATTGATGATCGCTGGGTTATTACTTATGGTGCAAATCCACAAGCTGATGTTCGTTTTTTAAATTTGTCAATGGATGGTCAAAAAACGTGTTTTGATGTTCTTGTTCGTTCGCGCAAAACAGGGAAAGAGACTGAGTTTAAAAATTTAATTTTGCCAATGGCTGGGCAGCATAATGTTTCTAATGCGACTGCAGCAATTGCTATTGCGCATGAACTTGGCATTTCAAGTGAGTCTATAAGAAAAGGTTTGGCAGAATTTGGTGGAGTGAAACGGCGTTTCACAAAAACAGGGAGTTGGCGCGGCATTGAGATTTTTGATGATTATGCGCATCATCCTGTTGAAATAAAAGCTGTTTTACGTGCAGCGCGTGAGAGTGCAAAAAGACAGGTTATTGCAGTTGTACAGCCGCACCGTTATTCACGTTTACGTGATTTATTTGATGATTTTGCTGCTTGTTTTAATGACGCAGATACAGTGATGATTGCACCAATTTATGCAGCAGGTGAAGAGCCAATTGCTGGCTTTGGTGCTAAAGAATTGGTTGAACATTTGCAAATGGCAGGCCATCGCGATGTATGTCTGATTAATTTTTTGGAGGATGTTGTTTCCATCGTCTCTACATCTGCTAAGTCTGGTGATTATATTGTTTTTCTTGGGGCGGGTAATATCACACAATGGGCTTATGCGTTACCTAATAAGTTGATGGTGCTTGATAAAAATGATAAATTTTCAACAGATTGATGGTGATGCGCTTTTGGCGCGATTGCAACCGGTGTTAGGTGGTATCAAGGGTAAGCTTACGCCTAATGTTGATATGCGGAAGGTGACGTGGTTTCGCACTGGTGGGTTGGCAGAGCTTTTTTATCAACCTACTGATGAGGCAGATTTAGCTCTTTTTCTTCAAGTTTTGCCTAAATCTGTTCCTATCACCATTGTAGGAATTGGTTCTAATCTTCTCGTGCGTGATGGGGGTGTTCCTGGAGTTGTGATTCGTCTTTCAGCAAAAGGTTTCGGGCAAGTGCGGCAAGTTTCTTTAAAGCGTCTTTGGGTTGGTGCTGCTACGGCAGATAAACATTTAGCAGCAGCAGCTTTAGAAGCTGAGATTGCAGGATTTCATTTTTATCATGGTATTCCTGGTGGTCTTGGAGGAGCACTTAAAATGAATGCAGGAGCCAATGGTATTGAAACAGCTGCGCGTGTTGTTGAGGTTTATGCACTTGATCGTAAAGGACAGCGTCATATCTTGAGTTTGGCAGATATGCATTATTCTTATCGTCATTGTGATGTTTCTGAAGATCTCATTTTCACTGCTGCTTTGTTGGAGGGGTGGCAAGGAAAGAGAGATGATATTCGTGTTGCTATGGATGAAGTTTCTCTGCATAGGGAAACAGTACAGCCCGTTCGCGAAAAAACAGGTGGATCAACTTTCCGAAATCCTGAAGGGACATCTGCATGGCACGTTATTGATAAAGCGGGGTGTCGTGGTTTGCAGATTGGTGGTGCTCAAATGAGTGAAATGCACTGTAATTTTATGGTTAATACGGGTCAAGCAACAGGTTATGATCTTGAAACATTGGGTGAAACAGTGCGTGCTCGTGTTTTTAGTCATTCATCCCATTTATTACAGTGGGAAATTCAGCGTATTGGTCAATTTGAACAAGATCGTATAGTTCTTTCTTTTGATCAGCTTAATTCCTCTATTTAACAGAAATAAAAAATTGAGTCATTTCAAAGAGATAATAAAAAAATCTATTAAAAATCAATAAATTAACAGATAAACTCTTGCGTCATGCGTCTGAGTCTGATTCATTAAGAGCAATGCTAGGCTGTTGATTCGCAAGGATAAATTTTATCTTTCTCTGTATGTGGTATTGTGGATTTCTATGTAGTCTATATATAGTATAAAAGGATAAGTTATTATGAGGGATAAGCATATAGCTGTGTTGATGGGGGGGCTCTCCTCGGAGCGGTCTGTAAGTTTGTCTTCAGGTACTGCTTGTGCTGATGTTCTTGAAACTCAAGGGTATCGTGTTAGCCGTGTGGATGTTGATGGTCATATTGCTTCTGTTCTTGAAAAATTGCAGCCTGATATCGCTTTTAATGCGTTGCATGGACCATTTGGTGAGGATGGTCGTATTCAAGGTATTTTGGAGTATTTAAAAATTCCTTATACCCATTCTGGTGTGATGGCATCAGCACTGGCAATGGATAAAGGGCGCGCAAAAATTATTGTTGCCAATGTTGGTGTTTCTGTCGCTCCTTCTTGTGTGATGAGCCGCTTTGCTGTGGAGGGGGCGCATCCCATGGATCCTCCTTATGTCATTAAGCCCGTGTGTGAAGGGTCAAGTTTTGGTGTTGTGATTGTAGATGAGCGAGAAACCTTGCCGCCGCGTAATATTGTGGGAGATGAGTGGGCTTATGCAGATGAAGTGATGGTCGAAAAATATATCCTTGGGCGTGAACTCACTTGTGCTGTTTTAGGAAATGAGGTTTTGGATGTTTGTGAAATTTTCCCCGAGCCGCGTTTCAAATTTTATAATTATGACTCAAAATATAAGTCTAATGGTTCTCTTCATATTTGTCCTGCACAACTTTCACCAAATATTTACCAAAAGGTGCAAAGAATGTCTTTAGCGGCACATCAGGCAATAGGTTGTCGAGGTGTTAGCCGTTCTGATTTTCGTTTTAATGAGGAGACGGGAGAGTTGGTTTGGCTCGAAATTAATACGCAACCTGGTATGACATCAACTTCTCTTTTTCCTGATATCGCAAAAGCAAGTGGCCGTACTTATAGCGATATCGTTCAGTGGATGGTGGAGGACGCGTCATGTATGCGTTAAATGTTGATAAAGCAAATTTTTCTATGGTGCGGTCAGTGCCAGCTTTGCCGCGTCTTTATCGTCGCTTTTTTCGATTTATGTTCGAATTCGTCTTTACTGTTATTCATGTGCCTCGTCATTTCGGTTCTTTCGCGGTTTTGCTTTTTTTCTTTGTTACGCTGCTTTATGGAACTTTATCGAGTGGTCATATGGAAATGATTATGAAGACTGCGGTATCAGATATTGGTTTTGTTGTTACCGATGTTGATGTCAGCGGCAATAAGCGCATAATGAAGCAGAAAATTTTGAAAATTTTAGGACTTGATGTTTCTCCATCAATATTTGTTTTTGATGTTGATTGGGCGCGTTCTGTTTTAGAGCAGCAAGCTTGGGTTCAGTCGGCTCATGTTCAGAAAATTTATCCTAATCGCGTGCGTATTTCAGTTGTAGAGCGTGAGCCATATGCAATTTGGCAACATGATGGTATGGTGGATATTGTTGATAATACAGGGCGTGTAATTGTGCCTTTTCAGAGAGGGATGACGCAGGGGTTGCCTCTTGTAGTTGGTCAGGGGGCGCAAAATGCTGCAAAAATATTTATTCAAGCATTTTCGGTATATCCGCAATTATATAATCATGTTCGTGCTTATGTTCGTGTAGCTAATCGGCGTTGGGATCTTGTCTTAGATAATGGGGTGCGCATTATGTTGCCTGAAAATGGTGCATTGACAAGACTTGCTTCTCTTATTGAGACAGGTGTGGCACAAGATCTTTTTTCGCGTGATGTTTTGAGTGTTGATTTACGTCTTTCTGACCGGATTACAGTTTCCTTGTCGGATGAGGCATTGGAACGTCGTGGTGTTGTTGTGGCGGCAGAAGAGCGCGTTTTAAAGGCGCGAAAGGCAGGGAGCTTATGATGCTGCTAGGGTCACATCATGTAGGGGTGCGCAAAACGCGTTTTTTGACGGTTCTCGATGTGGGATCAAGTAAGATTGTTTGTCTTATTGCTTGTTTGCGTCCTTTAAAGCATACGCAACATTTACATGGTCGTACGCATTCTATGGAAATTTTAGGCTTTGGAGTACAGCGTTCACGCGGGATTAAATCTGGTGTTGTGATGGATATGTTTGCAGCAGAGCAATCAATACGGTTGGCTGTTGATGCGGCAGAAAAAATGGCTGGCTTGGTAGTGGATTCTGTGATTGTAAACTTTTCTTCAAGTCGATTACAAAGTGCCCTTATTAATGGTATGGTATGTTTGAATGGTCGTGAAGTTACTACGCGTGATGTGCGTATGGCATTGGCAGATGTTTCGCGCAAAGCTTTTGATGTTGAGCGTCATGTTGTGCATTCAGTTCCAGTATCTTATGTTTTGGATGGAGATAAAGGAATTTCTGACCCTGTTGGGATGATGGGGGAATTGTTTGGTGTAGATGTGCATGTTGTAACGGCAGAAACAGCATCTTTGCGTAATTTAGAAGCTTGCATTAATCGTGCGCATTTGAGTGTTGAAGCAATGGTTGCAACGCCTTTCGCAAGTGGTCTTTCTGTTTTAGTTAATGATGAAGCGCACTTAGGTGCGGCGTGTATTGATTTTGGTGGTGGGACAACGACATTTTCAGTATTTTCTGAGGGAAAGTTTGTCCATGCAGATGCGCTTGCGGTTGGTGGACATCATGTGACCCTTGATGTTGCGCGTGGGTTCTCTATGTCTATTCAAGAAGCAGAGCGTTTAAAGGTTGTGTATGGTTCAGCACTTTTGGCCAGTGTTGATGATCGGCGCATGATTAATGTGGCAGAGATTGGGAGCGAGTATCGTGAAACTCAATATCCACGTGCTGTTCTTAGTCGTATTATTCGTGCACGTGTTGAAGAAATATTGGAAATGGTACGTGATTGTTTGAACCGCTCTGGTTTTGGTCACATTATTGGGAAGCGTGTTATTTTGACTGGGGGGGCAAGCCAGTTGACGGGATTGCCAGAGATGGCACGCACTATATTGGGAAGAAATGTTCGTGTGGGGCGGCCTTTGGGTATTTCGAGGCTTCCTTCTCTTGCAAAAGGGGCGGCATTTTCGTCTGCTGTTGGATTGTTAATTTATCCGCAATTAGTGGGTTTTGAGGAAAAGACAGTACAGGCTGAGGTAAATCATTTGTCTATGGGTACGCGTGGGTGTTTTAGGCGTGTTGCTCAGTGGTTGCGTGAGAGTTTTTAAGTGAGTCTATTCAGGTCAAGTTAATTTTCATCGCTTTGGCTTGCGATGTCTTATGAGAAGGAAAAGAAAATGACGATTAATCTGCATCGGCCAGATATCGCGGAATTGAAACCACGCATCACCGTTTTTGGTGTTGGCGGTGGTGGAGGAAATGCCGTGAATAATATGATTCATGCTGGTCTTCAGGGAGTTGATTTTGTTGTTGCTAATACGGATGCACAGGCTTTGGCAATGTCAAAAGCTGAACGTGTGATCCAGCTTGGTGCGGCAGTTACGGAAGGTTTAGGTGCTGGGGCTTTGCCGGAAGTTGGGAAAGCAGCTGCAGATGAATGTATTGATGAAATTCTCGACCATATTGCAGGCTCCCATATGGTTTTTATTACTGCAGGTATGGGAGGAGGTACTGGAACGGGGGCGGCACCTGTCGTTGCTCGTGCAGCACGAGACAAAGGTATTTTGACCGTTGGTGTTGTGACAAAACCGTTTCAGTTTGAAGGTGCTCGCCGTATGAAAACAGCAGAGATTGGTATTGAAGAATTACAAAAATCTGTTGATACATTAATTGTTATTCCTAATCAAAATCTCTTTCGTATTGCAAATGAAAAGACAACGTTTTCTGATGCTTTTGCTATGGCTGATCAAGTGCTTTATTCTGGTGTTGCTTCCATTACCGATCTGATGATTAAAGAGGGGCTCATTAATCTTGATTTCGCTGATGTTCGTTCTGTTATGCACGAAATGGGTCGCGCTATGATGGGAACTGGTGAGGCGTCTGGTGAAGGACGTGCTTTGAATGCTGCTGAAGCTGCTATTGCAAATCCGCTGTTGGATGATACTTCTATGCGTGGTGCTCGTGGTCTTCTGATTTCCATTACTGGTGGTCGTGATATGACTTTATTTGAAGTGGATCAAGCTGCTAATCGTATTCGTGAAGAAGTTGATGCTGATGCAAATGTTATTTTTGGTGCCATTGATGATGAATCATTAGAGGGCGTTATTCGTGTATCAGTGGTTGCAACAGGGATTGACCGTGAGGCTAGTGATGTGGTTCAGCCTTCTCATCCTAAACAGAAACCTGCAGCTTCAGTTCGTAAGAGCGATGCTAGAACATCACAAACTTCTTTTCATCCTCAGTCTCCTTCATCACGTTCTGATTCAATGGTAGAGGTGATGGAAGCACTTGAAATGGAAATGAGTAAGTCAGCTGAAGAGCAATTTCATCCCAAAAGTCGCATTTTTTCACAGCCTACAGATACAACTCCTGCACGGAATATGAATTTAGCTCCTTCTGGATCAAGTGCTGTACATGGGCAGATGCAAAATGCGCCACGTATGCAGGTGAATCGTGCTTCGCAGCAGTCTATGAACGTAGCAGTAAACACGGAAGCAGCAGCGCATGTTCTCGGTAATGTGATGGGGGAGGTAAGGCAAGGTGAAAAGCAAATACAACAGATGCAGCCTCGTTCAGCGCCTGTGCGTATGCCAAATTTAAAAGATTTTCCCTCTGTTGCTCATGGCGAAAGTCAGAGAGTATCTGCTACTGATCAAGGCCCTCGCAATCTTTGGCAACGCTTGAAGCAGAGCTTGACATCTCGTGAAGAAGCTGAGCAAGAGGCGCGGTTAGAACCTGCGGTAAGATCTTCTCAACAGCAAGAATCTCATGTTTATAATAAAAATTCTCAACCATTTTCTCAAGATGCTTCTGTTTATGTTCCGCGTCGTTCTGGTGAGTTACATCCACGTGTTCCACAAGATCAGCGTACTTTTGTCAGTGAAGAAGATCAGCTTGAAATCCCAGCGTTTTTACGTCGTCAAGCGAACTAATTTTGGAAAAAGTAATCAAGAAGAAAAGTTTTTATACCTCTTTTGTGGCTGGAGAAGGGCGTTGTGCAATGGAACGTGCAGTGTTTTTTTGAGGAGCTTCTGTATTTTATATAAGCCCGCTTATTATTTATAAGCGGGTTTGTTATTCATTATGGATATAGTTGTTGTGGTTTTATTCATATTCTAGAAGGCACAAAAAGTTGAATGAAGTAATATGATAAAATTAATGCAAAAATATCAGTCTACCCTTAAAAAGGAAGTAACATTTAAAGGCCATGGCATTCACAGTGGATGTTCGTCTGTGGTAAAAATTTGTCCAGCTGATGTTGGGTGTGGGATTATTTTTAAGCGTTGTGAAATGGAAGGAGAGCAAATATTTCAAGCGCATGCCTCACAGACAGGAGCACTTGAATTATCAACAGTGCTTGGACATGGAAATGTAAAAATTGAAACAATTGAGCATTTGATGGCCGCAATTTCGGCTTATAATCTGGATAACCTTGCTATTGAAGTATCGAATAAGGAAATCCCTATTTTGGATGGCTCTTCGTGGCAATATTGTCAAGCTTTTGAAGAAGTCGGTGTTGTGCAGCAAGGTGCGTTGCGCTCTTATTTCATTATCAAGAAGCCGCTGCGAGTTGAAGTAGGTAGTAGTTTTGCAGAATTTTTGCCGTTTGATGGGTGTCGTTTTGATGTCATGATTTCTTTTTCCTCTCCTGCTATTGGAAAGCAGCATTTTAGTTTTGATCTTACCTCACAAGGGTTTCGAGATGATGTATCACGTGCGCGTACTTTTGGTTTTATCAAAGATGTGGAAACATTATGGGCTTCTGGGAAGGGATTGGGTGCTTCTTTGGAAAATTCTCTTATTATTGACCTTAATGATCAGATTATAAATCCAGATGGTCTCCATTGGAAAAATGAATTTGTTCGACACAAAATGCTTGACGCAATTGGTGATGTTGCTTTGCTTGGAGCACCTTTTATAGGATTATTTCGTTCATATTGCAGTGGACATAGGATCAATTTGCAATTGGTTAAAGCTCTTTTAGCAGACGAATCATGTTACGAGATAGGTTATTTATAGGTAAAGTGAAAAAAATTATAAAGATTTTGTTGCGATCTATTTGATTTTTAAGGGGATGATTGATTTTCAGCCACTAAATTGGTTAGTGGGTTTTTAAGTGGTGTGGTATAAGAATTTTTATAAGTCAGTCTCGCTACAAGGTGATGTTCTCTGGAGGCCAAAAAAACTATGATAAAATTTCATGCATGTGTTAAAAGTATGGCATATAAAAAATCTGATATTGTGTACAAAGTATTAGGTGGGGGACTTTTAGGGTGTACTGTTTTGCTGGCAGGTTGTTTATTTAAAGATAAAAATACCCTTCCTTCATCTGCATATGTTTTGAAAATAGATCCACCAGATGTCTTGTACAATCAGGCGCGTGTAAATCTTGATAATGGGCAACTTGAAGAGGCAGCAAAAAAGTTTCTTACGATTGAGAAGCAGTATGCTTATACTGACTGGGGTCGCAAATCTTTAGTGATGGGTGCTTTCACAAATTACCGGCTTGCTAAGTATGATGATGCGATTAGCATGGCTCAGCGCTATATTACTCTTTATCCAGGATCAGATGATTTAGCTTATGCTTATTATATTATTGGCCTTTCTTCTTTTCATCAGATTCCTGATGTGACACGTGATCAGCGGGACACTAAGCGTGCTATTGCTGCTATGCAACTTGTTGTGGAACGCTACCCGAATTCTAAGTATGTTCAGGATGCTAAAGCTAAAATACGTTTTGGGCGCGAACAGCTTGCTGGTAAAGAAATGCAAATTGGTCGTTACTATGAAGAAGGTCGGCGGTATCTTGCTGCGAGTAGAAGATTTCGTACGGTAATTGAAGAATATTCAGATACCAACCAAATTGAGGAAGCACTTTTTCGCTTAACAGAGGTTAATCTTGCTCTTGGTTTAACTGCGGAAGCTCAAACAGCGGCAGCTATTTTAGGGCGTAATTATCCGAAAAGTGAGTGGTATAGATTGTCTTACAATTTATTACAAAAAAATAGCGTATCACCACAAGAGCATAAATCTTCTTGGATATCAAATGCTTTAAGTGGTGATAAAAATAGGGCACGTTGATTTTATATGCTAGTACAGCTTTCGATTCATAATATTGTTTTGATCGAAACGCTCGATATTCACTTTGCAGCGGGTTTGTCGGTTTTGACTGGGGAAACGGGCGCGGGAAAATCTATTTTGCTGGATGCATTGTCACTGGCTCTTGGTGGGCGTGGAGATGCTTCGCTTGTGCGTCATGGTGCGACGCAAGGGCAAGTAACAGCTGTTTTTGATGTGCCTGTTTCACATCCTGCACGTCAGATTATCCGTGAAAATGGTTTTGATGATGAAGGTGATATTATTTTACGGCGTGTGCAATCAAGTGATGGCCGTAGTCGTGTTTTTATCAATGATCAAGTGGCAAGTGTTACATTGATGCGGAATGTTGGTCGTGTATTAGTTGAAATCCATGGGCAGCATGATGATCGTGCGCTTGTTGATATTACTACGCATCGCCAGTTATTAGATGCCTTTGGTGGGCTGGAGGGTGAAACGGAAAATTTGCGTCAGTGCTATCGGATATGGTGTGAATTTGAGGAGCGTTTGCAGCAGCAGCGTATCAAAGTAGAAGATGCTGTGCGTGAAGTTGATTATCTTCGTGCTTGTTTGGAAGAGCTTGATAAGCTTGATTTTCAAGTGGGGGAAGAAGATGCACTGTCTCTTCGCCGTGCAGATATGCTTAAGTTAGAAAAAATAGCAGCGGATATTAAGGAGGCTGATGATCTTTTGAGTGGCTCGAAATCGCCAATTCCTGTGCTTTCTAATTTGGTGAGACGTTTGGAGCGGAAAATCCCTGAAGCGCAAGCGCTAATTGCACCTGTAGTGAAATCCATTGATGATGCATTGCACGCACTTGCAACAGCACAAGATGGTATCGAAGCGGCAATGCGGGCGTTGGATTTTGATACTGGTGAATTGGAACGAATAGAAGAGCGTCTTTTTGCTCTTCGGGGGATTGCTCGCAAATACCACGTTTCTGCGGATGAATTAACTCAGTTGCGTGATAAAATGGATACTGAACTTGTTGATTTTGAGGAAGCTCAGATTACATTAAAGCGTTTTGAAGATGAGGCGCGTGAAGCACAAAAAAATTATGATACTTTGGCGCAAGCGCTGTCGATGAAACGTAGAGAGGCAGCAAATCGCTTGTCTAAAAGCGTTATGGCTGAGTTACCTGCGTTGAAATTAGAAAAGGCAGAATTTATCGTTGAAATGCAAAGTGATGCTGGGAAACGTAGTGCAGAAGGTATAGATCGCGTTGAGTATTGGGTTCGGACAAATCCTGGAACACGGGCTGGACCAATGCTTAGTGTTGCTTCTGGTGGTGAACTATCTCGCTTTTTATTGGCATTAAAGGTTGTCTTGTCTGACCGTGGATCAGCTCCTACGTTAATCTTTGATGAAATTGATACAGGGGTTGGTGGAGCTGTTGCAGCTGCCATTGGAAAAAGGTTGCAGTGTTTATCAAAAAGTGTTCAGGTGTTTGCAATTACGCATGCACCGCAGGTAGCATCTAAGGCACGTAGTCACTTTCTTATTTCGAAAAGTGAAAGTCGTGATAAAGGATGTTTTATTACAGCTATCCATAAAATGGAAGAGCATGAGCGTGCAGAAGAAATTGCACGCATGTTGGCAGGAGAACGGATCACTGAGGAAGCACGTGCGGCTGCTCAAAAGCTTCTTACTCAGATATAGTTGATTTAAGCGATAAAGATACTGATGAGTCCCGTGTTTGTTTGGATTTTATTCGTGACACGAGAGTGGGGTTTTTTACGGTTATAGTCCATAATTTGAAATAAATTTTATGAAAAAGAATGCAATTGAAAACTTGACTGCTCTTGAAGCAGAAAATGAATTAGAATGGTTAGCAAAAGAAATTGCGCGTCATGATGTGCTCTATAATAGTAACGATCAGCCTGAAATTTCTGATGCAGAATATGATGCTCTTCGTCGTCGTAATGCAGAAATTGAAGCTCTGTTTCCTGAGTTAACTCGCTCAGATTCTCCTTCATATAAAATCGGAGCACCAGTCTCTGAAAAATTTGAAAAATCTGTTCATGCACAGCCGATGCTTTCACTTGATAATGCGTTTAATTTTGAAGATGTCAGTGAATTTATTGAGCGAATTCGTCGTTTTTTACGACTCCCAGAAACACAAGCTTTGGAAATAATTGCTGAGCCAAAAATTGATGGTTTATCTTTGTCTTTGCGCTATGAAAAAGGAAGGCTTGTGCATGCTGCAACGCGTGGTGATGGATATGTAGGTGAAAATGTCACTGCGAATGCGCGGACAATTTCTGATATTCCAAAGGTCTTGCAGGGGGAATTTCCTGATATTATTGAGGTTCGCGGTGAAGTTTATATGAAAAGGGAAGATTTCCAAGCACTTAATATGCTTCAGCAGGAGAAGAGTAAATTAGCTTTTGCTAATCCTAGAAATGCAGCAGCAGGTTCTTTGCGTCAGCTTGATTCACGGATAACCGCTAGAAGAAAGCTCCATTTTTTTGCTTATGCTTGTGGTGAGGTAAGCGAAATATTTGCAAAAAGTCAAATGGGTATGATGAACAAGCTAAAAGAATATGGCTTTGTTATCAATCCATTAACAAAAGTTTTTAAGACAATAGAAGAGATTATTTCATATTATCATGATATCGAAGAACACCGTCATTGTTTAAATTATGATATTGATGGAATTGTCTATAAGGTAAATGATTTGATGCTACAAACGCGTTTGGGGTTTGTATCTCGTTCGCCACGTTGGGCAATAGCGCATAAATTTCCAGCAGAAAAAGCTATGACGCTTTTGGAGGGCATTGATATTCAAGTAGGACGGACGGGAGCATTAACTCCTGTTGCGCGTCTTGCACCCATTACTGTTGGTGGTGTGGTGATTACTAATGCAAGTTTGCATAATGAGGATTATATTAAAGGTGTTGGTCATAAAGGTGAACCAATTCGTGAAGGGCGTGATATCCGTGTTGGGGATACAGTGGTTGTGCAGCGTGCTGGTGATGTGATTCCTCAGATTGTTGATATTGTTGCTGAAAATCGTCCAAATGATGCTCCTGCTTTTATTTTTCCTCGTCTATGTCCAGCCTGTGGAAGCCATGCTGTTCGTGAAGTAGGAGAAGCTGTGCGCCGATGCACAGGTGGACTTATTTGTCCAGCACAAGCAATTGAGCGTATTCGTCACTTTGTTTCACGCAATGCTTTTGATATTGAGGGGCTTGGTAAAAAGCAGGTAGAGTTCTTCTTTCATGTTCAAGATGAGACGCTTTGTATTCATACACCAGCCGATATTTTTACTTTACAACAACGCCAAGAAAAATCTCTGACCCGTTTAGAAAATATGGAAGGTTTTGGTGTTGTTTCAGTTCGTAAGCTTTATGACGCTATTAATGCTCGCCGAAAAGTTTCTTTAAGTCGTTTTTTATTTGCGTTAGGAATTCGTCATGTTGGAGAAGTTAATGCACGACGTCTTGCACGCGTTTATCAAAATTATACAGCTTTTGAAACTGCAGCAATGACAGCTATTATGCCATGCGACAAAGTCGGTGAAGAAGGCAATGAGGCTTGGAGAGAACTTACTGATATTGAGGGAATTGGATCACATGTAGGGAAAGCAATTATTGATTTTTATCAAGAAGCACATAATCGCAAAGTTTTGTCTGCTCTGCTTAGAGAAGTAATGCTTCTTCAAGAGGAGCCTCTTATGACATCTTATTCACTAGTAGCAGGAAAGGTAATTGTTTTTACAGGTACTTTAGAGCGGATGTCACGCGATGAAGCAAAAGCGTTGGCAGAGCGATTAGGTGCTAAGACGTCTAGCTCTATTTCTAAAAAGACAGATCTTCTTGTGGCAGGACTTGGAGCAGGATCAAAATTGACTAAAGCGCAAGAATTGGGTGTTGAGATTATGGATGAAGAGACTTGGTTGCAGTTGATTGAGGGACATTATGCTTAGTTTTTTCTTTAAAGGACAATGAATATACCAACACTATTGTTCATTTTATGTGAGGCATAAATTTTTTTTCATATGCTATAATGATGAATGTTTATAATTTTTCTTCTCTTTAGGTTTGTATAATCAATCTTACTTTTATAGAAAGCATTAATTTTTAAATATTTTAAGTACAGCTCTTTGTATAAAAAATAATTTTCTGTATCCTTTGATTGTAAATACGCACCTTTTTCTTAAAAAGAGAAAAAGTGGTGATGTTTTTAAAAAGAGTAAAATTGTATGCTCATTCATTTAAAGAGGCATTGTTGCTTCTTTCGCCCACTTTTTGTCTTCTTCATTTAAGTAGGGTGCATTCATGTGATAAACATGGGCATGGTAATCATTAAGCCATTGCTTTTCTTGGATTGTCAAAAGCTCTGGTAAGATTAACCGTCGATCAATAGGACAATTTGTGAGTGTCTCAAACGATAGCATTTCTATATCACCACCGTTAATTTTTTGTGCTGGTTGCACGATCATCAAATTTTCAATACGGATACCAAAAGCACCTTCGCGATAATATCCAGGCTCATTAGAAATAATCATTCCAGGGATGAGTTCTTGATTGCCGTAACGTGAAAGATTTTGTGGTCCTTCGTGAACAGAGAGATAAGATCCAACTCCATGACCAGTGCCATGGGCATAATCAAAGCCAGCTTTCCACAATGCGATGCGTGCGAGGACATCAATGTCTTGTCCACGTGTACCTTTTGGAAATCGTGCAGTTGAAAGAGCAATCATGCCTTTGAGGACAAGAGTAAAACAGTGTTTTTCTTTTTCTCCAACATTCCCAATTGCTACTGTGCGCGTAACATCTGTGGTGCCATCGCGATATTGTCCGCCTGAATCAACAAGATAAAGTTCACCAGCATTTATTTGTTTATTTGTTTGGGTAGTTACACGATAATGAACAATTGCACCATTCGCACCTGCCGCTGAGATTGTATCAAAAGACAAATCTGCAAGTTTTTCTCCCATTTCTTTTGCTGTCATTATGCGAAATTCTTCTAATTTTTGAGCAGCAGAAATTTCATTTAGTGTGCCTAGTGCTTGTTTATCTAACCAAGCAAAAAAACGGGTAAGTGCTACGCCATCGCGCAGATGCGCTTTGCGTGCGCCGTTTAGTTCTGTGGTATTTTTAATAGCACGTGGTAGAGCTGCGGGATCGGTAAGCGTAGTAAAAGAACTGCCTTCTTCTTCAATAATAGCGCGTAATTTTTCGCATGTTAGCCGCGGATCTAAGGCAAAAATTGTTCCTTTTTGAACATAATCTTTGATTTTTGCAACGAGTTGTTCTGGTTCATACAATTTTGCATAATTTTCCAGATATCGTTTCTGTTCTTCACCAAGCTTCTTACTATCAATGAATAAGGCAGGTACTTCTTTGATTGGAATGAGGGCGAAACAAAGGACAAAAGGTGTATTAGAAACATCATTGCCACGTATATTGAATGTCCATGCAATAGAAGAAGGGTCTGTAAAAATAAAAGCATTTGCATTGGTTTGTTGTATATTTTTGCGAATTAATGCTAACTTTTCATCGGTATTGCAGCCTGCATACTGAAGAGGATGAATTGATAAGGCAGATTGCGGTAATTGTGGTTGCTCATGCCAGATAAGATCAATGGGATTGGGGTGAATCGCTATAAGTTTTCCGCCTGCTTTACATTCTAGCGCTTTTCTCAATATATCTGTGGCAGCAATGGTATGAAGCCATGGATCAAAGCCGATAGAAAGTTTTTGCTTATTTTCTTCAAACCACCGTGATAGTGGGCAAGTTACGAGATCTCCATAATCAAAAATATGAGGATCAGTTTGTTGGCGAACTTGGAGTTTATAACGTCCATCTGTGAATATGATGGCTTTGTTTTTTAAAATTAATGCGATACCAGATGATCCAGTAAAACCAGTTAGCCAGCTAAGGCGTTGAGCATGTGGGGGAACATATTCTCCTTGATGTTCGTCTGTACGCGGAACAAGAAAGCCATCTAGCTCGAGGCGATCAAGTTCTTTGCGAAGAGAGGAAATACGTTCTTTAGCATAGGCTGGATTTGTTGTTGCTTCAAAAGATTGATACATAGCAGCGTTTTTCTTTTATTTTAGATGTATAGTGACCCATCCTTGACGGTGGTATGTTTCAATATGCCTTAAACCCTGTTTTACATAAGCTTCCAAAACATGAGCATGTTGTTCTTCAAGAATTCCAGATAATATGAGTGATCCGCCTTTTTGAAGTATTTGTACCATTTCTTGTGCAAGCTCAATGAGAGGATTAGCAAGAATGTTAGCGACAATGAGATCAAAGGGTGAGCATGATATAATTTGGTCATGGTTAAAATTTGTCGCTGTGATAGCTGTGATATATTTTTTTACGCCATTGAGTTGGATATTGTGTTCTGCAACTTGAATCGCAACTGGATCAATGTCAGATGCAAGTACAGCAATAGGCTTAAGCATTGTAATGCCAATGGCGAGTACACCGCTACCAGTGCCAAGATCAAGAGCATTTTGTGGATTTTCATTTTGCATCACCTTAGCAATCATTTCTAAGCAACCGGCTGTCGTTCCATGATGTCCTGTACCAAAGGCTTGATTAGCTTCAATTTCAATAGGCAAAACATTAGATGGAATTTCGTTTCGATTATGACTTCCATGAAGAAAAAAAGGACCTGCACGCACAGGCGTTAAACCTTCCAAGCTTTGTTGAACCCAATCAATATCGGGTAAAATCTCCATATTAATTTTATCAGGGGTTGTAGAAAGAATGTGTGCAAAACGCTCTAAAGCACTTTTTTTGTTTTCGTCGTCTACATAAAGCGAAAGTTCATGTATACTCTCTCGCTCATCTATCTCTGCGAGTGCAAGAGGATATCCTTCTTCGTCAAAGGCTATTTCCATAAGAGTATAAAGTCGCTCTGCTTCACTTTTGAAAGCAGTATAATACAGACGAACTTGTTGCGACATGCCATTTTTTCTCTGAAAGCAATTTTTCAATTTAATTTGAGACGAGTTTTTTTAGCCGTTCAATAGCAATGTCGTCTTTTAACTCATTGTCGTTTTCTTGAATATCATAAGGAATAATGCCAGCTAATTTTCCCCCTTTTTTTAGTAAAAAAATGGCTGCTGTGTGATTATAGGTATAATTCCCATTCGTTCCAGGAACTTTTTCAGCAACAACGTTGAAAGAATCCACCATTTTACGAACTTTTTCAGGATCTCCAGTGATGCCAGTAATTCCACTGGTAAAATTACTCAAATAATCATGGAGTACTTCTGGTGTATCACGTTCAGGATCAACAGTAACAAACCATAATCCCAATTTATTAGCTTCTGGCCCAATTGTTGTAAGCCAGCGATCAAGATTGCTCAGTGTAGTAGGGCAGGTCTCAGGACACATAGTAAATCCAAAGAAAATTACTGCAGGCTTGCTTCGAATGTCAGCTTCAGTAACGGTTTTACCGTTGGAATCAGTAAGTATAAAATTATCCCCTAAAGGTTTATTGTTTAACGCATCATAGATAAAAACACCCGCAAGAAATATGACTGTTAGCCCAAAGATGCGTATTACATTTTTCATAGTTTGATCCTCTTAAAATACTTAGAAAGTCTAGCATTAGCAGGTTAATTTTGCAATATTTGTTTTATGATTGATTTTGTTCGCACAGTAGGTATGTTTTTTCACGTTATCTATGAAAAACAATTGGTGAAAGATGAATGGATACTCAGAAAGATCTTCGATTTCATGAGAGTGAACCTTGTATCAATACGACGGCACGATTACATGGTTGTAAATTGGGACGCTATGTGGCAATTAGTGAGCGGGTGGTTTTGCGCGATGTAACCATTGGGGATTTTTCTTATTTTGAACGAAACAGTGAGGCTATTTATAGCGATATTGGGCGTTTTTGTTCTATTGCATCCCATGTGTGTGTAAATGCTTTAGAGCATCCTATAGAACGGGTTTCAACGCATAAAATAACATATCGCCCTAATGAATATTTTCGCTATATGCCGCTAGATAGTTCTTTTCGTGAAAGGCGTTGTGCAAAACGTGTTACCGTTGGACATGATGTATGGATTGGACATGGTGCAGTTATTATGCCGGGGGTAACAATTGGACATGGCGCTATTATTGGTGCCAACGCTGTTATAACGAAAGACGTTACACCTTATGCGATTGTCGCTGGTGTTCCTGCAAAGCGGCTACGGATGCGTTTTTCAGATGATGTGATCCAAACACTTTTAGATATGACTTGGTGGAATTGGCCGCTTGATAAAATTTACAACGCATTGCCTGATATGCAAAATTTGCCGATCGAGACTTTTATTCGCAAATGGAAATAGCATTCAAAGTAAAATGATAAAATAACTTCCTGTTTGGAAAGGTGGTTTCACTCTGTTTGAACTTAAGCTTTACTTACAAAATTGTCGAGCACACGCTTTTCTCCAGCTTTATCAAACATAATAGTTAATTTATGACCATCTATTGCTGAGATATGACCATAACCAAATTTTATGTGAAAAATTCGATCATTAATTGAAAAATTGGAGGGTGTATCAGATATTGATTGAGCGATGATTTCCCCTTCAATGTTTTTTTGTGCGTGCTTCCATTTTGGTGTTGAATAATTATTATAAAAGGGATTTTGCTGCTTAAAGCGTGGTTTCCCATAACCGCCATAAGATGTTTCCATTTCTACCACTTCTATATGTTCTTGCGGTAATTCATCCAGAAAACGGGAGGGAAGTGTAGACTGCCAAAGCCCATGAACTCTTCTATTTGATACAAACCATATATGCAGATGTTTTTTTGCTCTTGTCAGCCCTACATACGCTAATCGTCGTTCTTCTTCTAATCCTGAGCGTCCGCCTTCATCTAATGAGCGTTGGTGGGGAAAGAGTCCTTCTTCCCAACCAGGAAGAAAAACTGTTTCAAATTCAAGCCCCTTGGCTGAATGGAGGGTCATAATGTTGACCGCATCCATATTTTCATTATTTTCAGAATCCATAACCAGTGCAACATGTTCTAAAAAGCTGTGGAGGCTTTCAAATTGTTCCATAGAACGGATCATTTCTTTAAGATTTTCTAGTCGTGTTGGTGCTTCTGGAGAACGATCTTCTAGCCACATAGCTGTGTAGCCTGATTCATCGAGGATTATTTCAGAAAGCTCTCTATGAGGTGTACATTGCAACATACTTTGCCAGCGGCGAAAATCTTCAACAATGTTTCGCAAAGCACTGCGTGCTTTGGGTTTTAGCTCATCAGTTTCAATTATTTCAGCAGCAGCAGATAAAAGAGGAATAGAGCGTGCACGTGCACTTTCATAAAGGTAGCGTAAGGTCGCATCTCCTAAACCGCGCTTTGGTGTGTTGATAATGCGTTCAAAAGCTAAATCGTCTGCTGGTTGAACAACAACGCGTAAATAAGCCATGGCATCACGTATTTCCATCCGTTCATAAAAGCGTGGACCACCGATAACGCGGTAGTTAAGACCAAGTGTTACAAAGCGATCTTCAAATTCACGCATCTGGAATGATGCACGCACTAATATAGCTATATGATTTAACGAATGACCAGCTTGTTGTGCTTGTTCAATTTCTTCTCCAATTGCGCGCGCTTCTTCTTTCGAATCCCATGCTGAATGAATTTTTACTTTTTCTTCTTCAGTATTTATTTGATCAGAAAATAGTTCTTTTCCAAGCCTTCCTTGGTTATGAGAAATAAGATGAGAAGCGGTTTTGAGAATATGTGATGTTGAGCGATAATTGCGTTCTAAACGAATAATTTTTGCGAGAGGAAAATCTTTTTCAAAACGTAATATATTGTCAATTTGAGCACCACGCCACCCGTAAATGGATTGATCATCATCTCCGACACAACAAAGATTAACGATTTGATCTTTAGGACGTTGCGCCAAAAGACGAAGCCAAAGATATTGTGCTGTATTTGTATCTTGATACTCGTCTACTAAAATATAGCGAAATTTGGAATGATATTCGCGAAGAATATCTGGATTATTTTGGAAGATAGAAATGGAATGCAGCAGCAGATCGCCAAAGTCACAAGCGTTAAGATTTTTTAATCGATCTTGATAACTGCGGTAAAGTTTGCGTCCCATACCGTTGCCAAAGGAATGGGCATCACTTTCTGAAATATGTTCTGGTAAAAATCCTTGATTTTTCCAAGAATCAATCATCATTGCAAAGCGACGTGCTGGCCAACGCTTATCATCCAATCCTTCAGCTTGAATAAGTTGTTTTAAAAGACGAATAACATCATCGCTATCAAGGATTGTAAAATTTCTTTTTAAGCCGACAAGTTCTGCGTGGCGGCGCAAAATCTTCGCGCCAGTGGAATGAAAAGTTCCAAGCCAAGGCATGCCTTCAACAGTTTCACCAATAAGTTCACCAATACGCATTTTCATTTCGCGCGCTGCTTTATTGGTGAAAGTTACAGCTAGTATTTGTTTAGGGAAGGCAAGTCCAGAGCGTAAAATGTGAGAAATGCGGGTAGTCAAAACACGCGTTTTTCCAGTACCAGCACCGGCAAGCACCAAAAGAGACCCTTCGGTATTCATGACAGCTTGTCGTTGTTCAGGATTAAGTTTTTTTAGATAGTCCGCATCACACAGGTTTTTTTCTTTTACTTGTGTCGCATGATCAGATAATCCAGAATTATTGTCGTGCTTACGAGAAAGGGGGTCATCTTCAAAAAATGGTATGTGATCAAAAAAATTATTCATTATACCTTATTGTGTAGTATTTTTTTGATTTAAGTGCTAGGTCTAAAAAATCTTTTCTCAAGAAAGCCACAACACCTTTGGTTGAATAGATATTATAGAGAGCGCAAAAAAGAAAAGATAGAATAAATTATTAAAGACGTTGGGCGAGAATGCTTTGGAGTACATAAATACGTAATGAAGCTGAAAGATTCACTTGCTGCGGTCTTTTTTTGTCAATATTGGTGATAATAGAGGTTAAAGACTGCCCTTCTTTGTGCGCTATGGCTTTAAGAATGTCTAAAAATGGTTTTTCTAAAGAAATGCTAGTTGAATGTCCATTAATTCGAACGGATATTTTTTGCGAAATTACTTCTGACCAATCGATAAAATCGTTCATCTGCATTCTTTTTTACTCTTATTCATCGTGACATAAACGATTCTGATCAAGAAATTTTTGAGTTTTTAGAGCTTCTTTTTTCTCTAAACGTTTCTCCACTTTTGTTCGTCCAAAACGATAGCGATTCTCCTCTGCATGAACGGCTTGTTCTGCACGTTTTTTTTGTTTGCGAAAATGACGAAGGTTAATCGGTTCAGTCATGAGAAAATTTATTTATTTTTTTCGAAAAGAATCCAAGGATACAACGTCAGCACTTTGTTTGACGTCATTGTTTGAGGGTTTTTTATTTGTTTTAGAAATTTGTTCTTTTGTAAATATGTTTGCTTCTTTTTTTTGTTTGTCCGATAACATTACAGGTGTGCACGTGGTATTTTCTAAACCTTTGTTTTCTTTAGAGGTGAGATTTGAAGGTAAGTCAAATGCTGCTTCAAATGCTGCTACAGGATCATAAAACACTTGGATAGAAGAAAAAGGAATCACCAATTTTTCAGAAACTTCTTTAAAAGAGAGTGTCACTTCGAAAGCAGTTTCTGATACGCTTAAATCTCGAAATTGATGTTGTAATACTATTGTCATTTGCTCAGGATAGCGACTTTTAAGTCGATTAGAAATTTTTATTCCTGGTGCAGTTGTCAAAAAAGTAATAAAAAAATGGTGATTTCCTGGAAGACCTGCTGTGGCAACTTCTAATAAAACCTTACGGATAACTCCACGGAGTGCATCTTGAACAAGAACATCGTAACGGATTTGATCTTGAACCATCGAAGTTTATTCCTTTTATTTCATACAATAGCTAAGGGTGAATAATATCGTGCAATAAAATGTTTCTTTAAACTAACAATATTTTATCTACGATGCACCTAAATTAATCGAGAAAAAAATTTATGGCAAATAATGTCTGAAAGATCAATTCATAATACTTACAAAATGAAGGCTTCTGTTGCCAGGTGCCTCCGAACCCCGCTTAAACCTGCGATGATTTAAGACTTAATTTGAAGCATTCGCACTGCATTAAGCAGCGAGACGTGCTCCCGCATAGTTGTTGTCATTTGCAACTACTTATTTAGTCCGATAACGGTGGTACTATGCCGAGTAAAAAAGCAATCTTTACGCTCTTGTCGATCCTATTTCGCCCCCACTAAAATATAACTTTACTTGTTATATTTTGGTGGAGGCGCCGGGTACCGCCCCCGGGTCCAATGAGTTTATTTCATTGTTCATTTATTACCATAGCTGGCAAGCCAGCTCTTTAAATATAAACGAAGAACCGTCTTTGGGAAAGGGGGGGTTGTTAATATTTTAAATCCTCTAGTTATTTATTAATCTAGATGATGCGGCTGTAGAATACAGCCGTTAATTTTTGGGAGGAGAATTACAGAATGAAAGATGATCTAGCAGATATTAAATTATACGACCCAAATCCCGATGAAGCTGCAATAAAACGGCTTCATCATCGTTTAGCTTTAGTAATGAGAAAGCAGGATGCATCGTTAGTTGCCACATCGGATCCAAAAGAATTAGAGCGCGTTGAAAAATGGGTTCAAGATGTATTAGGTGCTGATCAGAAGAACGCTAAAACAGCTGTTTCAAAAGTTGCAGATATGATGTCTGAAAATCGGAGAAAAAGTCGTATGACTTTTTATTATTTGGTTGCGAAAAAATTAAATGCACTTGATAAATTGTAAATGGTATCAAAATTAAATTTTTATGCAATAGTTACAAAAAAAGCCCAATTTATTGGGCTTTTTTACTTACATACTCATATAGAAGATTTAATGAATATCATCTCCTTGCAGATATCCTTTTTTTCGAGCATCTGGCATCAAAGCAATTGCGGTGAATGCAATAATCATCATACCGACTATATAAAAATGAAATACATCATATCCCATTTTTTTAAATTGAAGTGCTACAGATTCAGCAGAGCCACCAAATAGTGCATTGGCAATAGCATAAGATAAGCCAACTCCCATTGCTCGTACTGAAGAAGGAAACATTTCTGCTTTTACGATACCAGAAACGGATGTGTAAAAACTCATAATACAAAACATTCCAACAATAATCAGCAGTGCAACCCATCTATTATCAGTGCTACCAATGATTTTAAGTGCTGGAATTGTACAAATGATGGATAAGGTGCTCCAGATAAGCAGTGAAATTTTTGTTCCAATTTTATCAGCCAAAAAACCAAACATCGGTTGGATGAGCATGAAAACAAAAAGTGCAATAGTCATTATAGTCGTGGCAGTATGCTTATCAAATCCAGTTGTTGTAATCAGATATTTTTGCATATAAGTTGTGTATGTATAAAATGTGAGCGATCCTCCGGCTGTAAAGCACATAACCAGCAAGAAAGCTTTTCCATGATTGCGTAGAAGTCCTCTAAGGCTGCCAGCTTGTTGTTTAGCACGGCTCTCTTTTGTAGTTGTTTCATGCAGTGAACGGCGTAGATAAATTGCAACAATTGCTCCCAGCCCACCAATTGCGAAAGGAATACGCCAACCCCATGACTTTAATTGATCTTCTGTCAAATAAAGTGCTAAAACGAACATAACCAAACTAGCCAAAAGTTGACCACCAATGAGCGTAGCATATTGGAAAGAGCTAAAGAAACCACGACGATTTTTGAGAGCAACTTCACTCATATAGGTTGCTGTTGTACCATATTCGCCACCAACAGAAAGTCCTTGCATCATGCGGAGTAAAAGAAGCAAAACTGCTGCAGCGCCTCCAATAGCTTCATAAGTAGGAAGTATGGCAATCAAAAAGGATCCACCGCACATCATAAAAATAGAAATAAGCATTGAACGCTTTCGTCCATAACGATCAGCAATAAATCCGAAAAGCCAACCGCCGATTGGACGCATGAGGAAACCGATAAAAAAGACAGCGGAAGACTTTAAAAGTTCGGTAACAACATCGCCATCGGAAGGAAAAAACTGTGATGCAAAGTAGATAGATGTGAAAGAATAGACATAAAAATCATACCACTCTACTAGATTGCCTGATGCGCTAGATATGATGGACAGAACGCGTTTTTTTGTATCATTTGGTGCTAAAGCTGTTTGACTTTCCATAAAGTTATTTCCCCTCTTGTATTTTTATGTATGTTTACTTTTCAAACAAGGTGATTACAGTATTTATCGCGCCAAAATCTTCATTATACTCTTTAAAAGCTGATTACAGTATTTTATCACTTGCGTCAAAGCTTTAATCGTATCATGATAATTTCTTGTGTAGGATGTGTAAAAAGAGAAAATGAGATTATATTTTTATGAAATTTGTAATTTTTATTTTCTGTAATTAATAGAATCGGCCATAATACTTACTATGAAAACTTATCTTGATCTTTTATCTCATGTTTTAAATAATGGCGTTGATCGCATAGATCGAACTGGTGTGGGGACACGGTCGGTTTTTGGGTATCAGATGCGGTTTAATTTGCAGGCTGGATTCCCTTTGCTGACAACGAAAAAATTGCATTTGCGCTCGATCATTTATGAGCTTTTGTGGTTTCTTAAAGGTGATACAAATATTGCATGGTTAAAGGAACATGGTGTATCAATTTGGGACGAATGGGCTGATGAAAAGGGGAATCTTGGTCCTATTTATGGCTATCAGTGGCGTTCTTGGCCAGCTCCTGATGGGCGCCATATTGATCAAATCAGTAATCTTTTGACTATGATTAAGGAAGTGCCTCATTCTCGTCGATTGATTGTATCTGCATGGAATCCTGCATTAGTAGAAGAAATGGCTTTGCCGCCGTGTCATTGTTTTTTTCAGTTTTACGTTGCTGATGGTAAGTTATCTTGCCAACTTTATCAGCGTTCAGCGGATATTTTTTTAGGTGTTCCATTCAATATTGCTTCCTACGCTTTACTAACGATGATGATTGCGCAAGTAAGCGGTCTTACAGCATGTGATTTTATTCATACTCTTGGTGATGCTCATCTCTATTCTAATCATTTTGAACAGGCTAAATTACAGTTGTCTCGTGTGCCAAATACTTTGCCGCTGATGCATATAAATTCAGAGGTAAAAGATCTTTTTTCTTTTAAATTTGAGGATTTTGAGTTGCTTAATTATGAAGCGCAGCCGCACATAAAGGCATCAGTAGCGATATGACTTTTCCAATCTGTTTAATTGCAGCTGTTGCAGAAAATGGTGTTATCGGTCGTAATGGTACGATGCCTTGGCATCTATCGACGGATTTGCAGCGTTTTAAGGCTTTAACTTTCGGTAAACCCATCATTATGGGGAGAAAAACTTGGGATTCTCTTGGACGTCCTTTGCCGGGGCGCACAAATATTGTAATTACTCGCGATTGCACATTTACAGCAGAAGGCGCTGTTATCACACATTCTTTGTCTCAAGCTTGTTCTATCGCAAAAGATGCAGCTATCCAAAATGGTGCAGATGCAATTTTTATTATTGGTGGAGGTGAAATTTTTCAACAAGGGTTGGATATTGCTGATAAAATGTTTCTGACAGAAATTTTAGCTTCCATTGAAGGTGATAGTTTTTTTCCTGTGTTTGATAAAGAAAAATGGACTATTGTGCAAACACAATATATTCCAGATGGAGATAAAGATAGTCATCAAACACGCTTTGTGGTTTATGAGAGAGGGAACCGTTCGTCATTAAGTGAAAAGACTACTGATTGTATTGTAATCAGATAAGAGGCGCCCTATAAGATCAGATGAATGATTGGTATTAACGGTACTAAGTTAAAGAGGTAATGATGCCCTGGACAAATCAAAATGGCAGTGGCCCATGGAATGGCGATAAAAATAAACTTGGTGGTGACAAAAAGGCATCATCTAAGAATCTTTTTGGTTCTAGTGGTAACAGTGGTGGTGGTGATAATTCCAACCTTGATGATATCTTGCGTAAAGGACAGGATCAGCTCAAGCAATTTGGTGGGGGCGGCCTTTTTGTTTTATTGTTTCTGCTTGCTGTATTTCTTTGGTTGTACCAATCTATTTACATTGTCCAGCAAAATGAACAAGCTGTGGAATTGCGTTTTGGTGTGCCTAAAGCAGGGGTTATTGGTGATGGTTTGCATTTTCACTTTTGGCCAATTGAGACCTATATGAAGGTACCTTTAACAGAAAAAACGATAGCGATTGGTGGTCAGTCTGGTCAGATGCAACAAAGTGAAGGTTTGATGCTTTCGAGTGATCAGAATATTGTTAATGTCAACTTTTCTGTTTATTATCGAATTTCACATCCTAGTCAATTTTTATTCAATGTGAATGATCAAGAGGGGACTGTGCGTCAAGTTGCTGAGAGCGCGATGCGTGAAGTCATTGGTTCTCGTCCTGTTGATGATGTTTTACGTGATAAAAAAGAAGAAGTTGCTGATGATGTTAGAAAGATTATTCAGTTGACAGTGGATAAATATCAACTTGGTGTTGAAATAAACCGTGTATCGATTAGTGAAGCTGCTCCTCCTACTAAGGTTGCTGCTGCATTTAACTCTGTTCAGCAGGCAGAGCAAGAACGTGGACGGATGATTGAAGAGGGGAATCGTGTGCGTTTTACTAAAATTGGTTTAGCGAATGGGGAAGCGTCGCGTACACGGGAAATTGCAAAAGGTAAAAAGGCGCAAATGGTTGAAGAAGCAACAGGACGTGCTGAGCGTTTTCAGGCTATAGCTCGTGAGGCTGCGATTTCACCAGAGGCCGTTCGTTATCGTCTTTATATGGAGATGATGGGGCGTCTTCTTTCTTCACCGAATAAGTTAGTTTTTGATCAAACAAATTCTCCAGCGGTACCCTATTTACCTCTGAATGAATTACTACAGAAAAATTTATCAGAACAAGCTAAGACAACATCAACGCATCCCGCATCGCCATTGGATTTTAGCATTTCTGGAGGACGCTAAATTATGCAGCAATCCCGTTTCTTGTTTATATTGAGTGCCGTACTGCTTGTTTTGATGGCTTTGTGGATGTCCATTTTTATTGTCTATCCTCGTCAGCAGGTGGCAATTAAACGCTTTGGACAAATTGTTAAGGTAGAGTCTGATCCTGGTATTTATTTGAAGGTGCCATTTTTGGATAAGAAGGTTATTATCGATAATCGATTGTTGCGCTATGATGTGCCTACACAATCTGTACAGGTTCGTGGTGGTGCTTATTATGAAGTAGATGCGTTCTTTATTTATCGTATTGCAGATCCTAAATTGTTTTTACAGCGTATTGCGTCGGGACGTCCACATATTGCAGCGCGTGAAAATCTTGCGCCACGTTTTATTGATGCTTTGCGTGCCGTTTATGGTAAGCGAGAATTTAAAGCTGCTTTATCGGATGAACGGGGTGTGATGATGGCTGAAGTCCAGAGGCAGTTTTCTGTAGATGCTGGTTCATTGGGTATTACCATTGTTGATGTGCGTATTCGCAAAACCGATTTGACGGATGCTGTTTCAGAAGACGTATATCGGCAAATGGCAGCTGAACGTGAGGCTGCGGCAGAAAATATTCGTGCGCGTGGTCAGCAAGAGCGGGATCGTATCGTGGCGGAAGCTAATCGTGAATATGAGGAAATTGTAGCGGCGGCAAAACGCGATGCAGAAATTACTCATGGTGAAGGTCAGGCTGAAAGTATTCGCATTTTATTAAATGCGCGGGAAACTAATCCATCTTTTTACGACTTTTGGTTGGCGATGGAGCAGTACAGGAATTTGGAGCGTACTTCAATGGTGATTTCACCAAATGAGACGTTCTTTTTTTATTTTCGTAATCCCCCGCAAAAAACAGAGCGTTTTCTCCAACAATGAATACTGGCTTTAATAATATTGGTTCAAAATCTGTGGAAAAATAGATGGGGCAATGGATTGTGACCGTAAGCTTTTCATAAAAGGCTTAGTGTGTGTTTTTGTATGGTGAAGATAGAGTATATGTTATAAGGCTATGCTGATTTCGCATTAATGGATTTAGTGGTTCTATTTGCAGTATTGGTTAAAAATATATCATGGATAAAAATACGTCTCTGAAGCATTTTGTCACAAAAATTGTTATCTGTGTTTTTTTGTTTTTATCAGGAGCAACGAGTTGGTCTGGTGCTGTTCCGCTTACCAGTATGCCTCCCTCTATTCCTGATTTAGCTGCTGAACTTTTGAAGACAGTTGTAAATATTTCTACAGTGCAGATAATTGAGGGAACTGAGCAGGATGAAAATACTTCTGTCCCTGTTATTCCACAAGATTCATTGTTGCAGGAATATTTTAGTGATTTTTTTTCTCCCAAAGAAGGACAAAAGGGTAGTCAACTTCAAAAGGTGCGTTCTTTGGGGTCTGGTTTTGTAATTGATGCGCAAAAGGGGCTTATTGTTACCAATTACCACGTCATCGTTGAGGCTGATGATATTGTCGTTAATTTTACTGATGGTACAAAGCTAAAGGCAAAGCTGCTTGGCAAAGATAGCAAAACTGATTTGGCGTTACTTCAAGTAGAGGCAGGAAGAAAAAAATTAACAGCCGTGCGTTTTGGTGATTCAGAAAAAGTGCGCATTGGTGAATGGGTTATGGCTATCGGAAATCCTTATGGTTTTGGTGGAAGTGTAACCGTTGGTATTGTTTCTGCTCGCAATCGTGATCTTAATGCTGGTCCTTATGATAATTTTATTCAGACGGATGCCGCGATTAATAGGGGCAATTCTGGAGGCCCATTATTTGATAGAAATGGTGAGGTAATTGGGATTAATACAGCAATTGTTTCCCCCTCTGGAGGATCGATTGGTATTGGCTTTGCTATACCATCCGATCTGGCACTTTCTGTTATTAATCAGTTGCGTGATTTTGGAGAAATAAGGCGTGGTTGGTTGGCTGTTCGTATTCAACCAGTGACAGAGGATATTGCAAAAAATTTAAAACTAGACAACGCTGTGGGTGCCTTGATTGCAGGAAAAATGAAACATACAGAGGTAGATAATAGCCAGTTGCATGTTGGAGATGTTATCCTTCGTTTTGGGAACGTCAAGATTAAGAGCGCGCGTGATTTGCCGCGTTTAGTCGCGGAAAGTCCAGCAGGAAAGGTGGTAGAAGTCACAGTTTTTCGTAATGGACAAGAAAAAACAGTAAAAGTTAAGCTTGGTCGTTTAGTTGAGACAGATGTAAATGAAAATACGCTGGAAGGATCTGATGATAAAAAAAATGATGCTGTATTGAAAAGCATGGTAATGCAATTTATGGGAATGACATTATCTGAGTTGACAGATGATTTGCGTAAGCATTATTCAATTGCTGATAAGCTTAGTGGGTTGGTTGTGACATCTGTTGCGCAAAATAGTGTAGCGGACAAAAAGCGTATTCGCATTGGTGAGGTGATTGTCGATATCAATCAGAGTGCAGTTACAACGATTGATGAAGCAAAAAAACGACTTCATAAGCTACGTGAGGCTGGACGCAAATACGCTTCATTCGTTGTTGCTCGTTCAGATGGAGAATTACGAGTTGTAACGATTCAAATGGATTAATGCTCCTTAGTTTAAGGAAAGTTCATTATACGGAATGATGATATAAGATCGGTAATTTAGAGGTATTACGTGCTCTATTTTGCTCTTTTTTGTGTGTTTTTGTAAACAGAGCTTATTTGACTTTTAAAAATTGTTCTCTTCGTGATTTATATGATGTTGTGTCAGGGTTAAGAGATATCTTTCCTTTTTTTATATAAAAAAGAAAATTACCTGATATGAGTGATGAGCTAGCGTCATTTTGCATAATAATTTTGCAATTGGTATTTATTTTTAGCAGTTGCGGAGCAGTTTTTTGTGGCAGATGTTTATTATAAATTGATGACCTCAAAATGGATTGCTTTTGTGTTTTTTTGGGGAGTTTTTGTTGTGCTGGTTTTTATCATGTAAAAAATAAAGGGTTGCTTCCATATATCTTTTTTATTTAAGTGAGCAGGCAGATATCGCTTATATTTTCGCTTTGAAAATTTAATATTCCTAATGCTAGTGTAGTGCTAAATTTTGGAGAAATCCATGGGTATTGCGATAAGTTGTTGATTGATGGACATAAGAGGTTTCCATTCATGACACAAAGAACAGTCACATTGATAGCAGGTCCTACTGCAAGTGGTAAGTCAGCACTGGCGTTGAGGATGGCGCAAGAAAAAAATGCTATCATTATCAATACTGATTCTATGCAAATTTATGATGTTTTGAATATTTTAACGGCACGACCAACAAAGACGGATATGGCAATCGCTCCGCACTATCTTTACGGTTATGTCAATCCTGCTCTTCATTATTCAGTGGGGCAGTGGTTGTGTGATGTTAATAAAATTGTAACTACATTTACGTCGAAGTCACTTATTTTTGTGGGAGGGACAGGACTTTATTTTCGTGCCCTTTTAGAAGGGATTTCAGAAATTCCTCATGTTCCAGATGTTGTGCGGCAGAAATGGCGACTTCGGCTTAATGAAGAGGGAGCTGAAAGTCTTTATCGCCAGTTATTACAGGTTGATACTCTTTTATCAGAAAAAATCTCTCCGCAAGATGGTCAACGTATTATACGCGCTTTGGAAGTTTATGAAGCGACTGGAAAAAGGTTAAGTTGGTGGCAAAAGAAAAAAACAACACCCTTGATTGCATCAGATTGTTCAGAAAAAATTCTTCTCATTCCACCGCGCCAGTTGCTTTATGAGCGCATTAATCAACGGTTTCATTGCATGATTGAGAAAGGAGCTTTAGAAGAGGTTTCTGCTATGAAAAAGTTCATGCTTTCTCCTTTATTGCCAGCGATGAAAGCTATCGGTATACGTGAGCTGATGGCTTATTTAGATGGATATAAAAGTTTTGATGATGCTGTTGAAATAGCAAAGACACAAACAAGGCGATATGCAAAGAGGCAGATGACGTGGTTTCGCAATCAATTTGATGAGAAATGGACACTCATTTCTTCGTATAAAGAATTGCAGAAAATTAAAAGGGAGCTCAAGAAAGAGAGAGCACTTTAAATGGAAAATTTTTAGAATGGTAGTTTTTGATTGACGATTTATACTGATGGAATTAAAGTTTTTACCATAGGGAATATCTTTCTTATGCTGCGTTGCGCATTGAAAATTGGGGGGTATACGATATATGCTTTTTGCGTGTAATAGGCTCCATTAGGAGCCTTTTTTATTATCTATAAAATATGAGTGGGAAAAATGACAGATTATCTAAGAGTAAAAGAGAGTGCGGACGGCAAAAGAATGTCGGGAGCTGAAATGGTAATTCAAGCTCTTATTGATCAAGGAGTTAAACATCTCTTTGGTTATCCTGGTGGAGCTGTTCTTCCTATTTTTGATGTCATTTATCAACAAGATTCACTTCAGCATATTTTGGTACGTCATGAACAGGCAGCAGGTCATGCTGCTGAAGGTTATGCACGCAGTACAGGGAAGGTAGGCGTTATGCTTGTAACTTCGGGTCCAGGCGCAACTAACGCTGTGACACCTCTGCAAGATGCATTAATGGATTCTATTCCTATTGTCTGTTTTTCTGGTCAAGTGCCAACAACGGTGATTGGAACAAACGCGTTTCAAGAGGCGAATACGGTTAGTATTACAAAACCCTGCACTAAACATAATTGTCTTGTTGAGGATGTAAATGATCTTGCGGCAGCCATTCATGAGGCTTTCTATATTGCTCAATCAGGGCGTCCAGGACCAGTTTTGGTTGATATTCCTAAAGATGTTCAGTTTGCTTCAGGCATTTATAGAGCGCCTCAAATACTGACATCTATGCATTCTTATCCGCAACCAAAAGGAGATACGAAAGCTATCGAATGTGCTGTTTCTCTTTTGGCAGAAGCAAAACGTCCTGTTATTTATTCTGGTGGTGGTGTTATTTCATCAGGCCTTGAAGCTGTGCAGCTTTTGCGTGAATTGATTCAATTAGGGGATTTTCCGATTACTTCAACATTAATGGGACTTGGCGCTTATCCCGCTTCTGGGAAAAATTGGCTTGGAATGCTTGGGATGCATGGAACTTATGAAGCGAATATGGCTATGCATGATTGTGATGTTATGTTGGCTGTTGGTGCACGGTTTGATGATCGTATCACTGGGAGACTTGATGCGTTTGCACCTCATGCACGTATTATTCATATTGATATTGATCCTTCTGTCATAAATAAGATAGTGAAAGTAGAGGTTCCTATTGTGGGCGATGTGGCTTATGTCTTAGGAGATATGATGCGGTGCTTGCGTATGCATCAACCAATATTTAAGAACGAAAGCCGTGACGTATGGTGGGCACAAATTAATCGCTGGAAATCTCGAAATTCATTGGCATATGCAGAGAAAAAAGATGTTATTATGCCGCAATACGCTCTTGAACGACTTTATACCCTTACTAAAGATATGAACGCTTATATCACAACTGATGTTGGGCAGCACCAGATGTGGGCTGCACAATATTATCATTTTGATCAACCCCATCATTGGATGACTTCTGGTGGTCTTGGGACTATGGGGTATGGCTTGCCTGCTGCTATTGGTGTGCAAATCGCACATCCTGATGCGCTTGTTGTATGTGTTTCTGGTGATGCTTCAATTCAGATGAATATTCAAGAACTTGCAACAGCAGTTCAACATAATGCACCTGTGAAAATTTTTATTTTAAATAATCAGTATATGGGCATGGTTCGCCAATGGCAGCAATTGCTGCATGGCAATCGTCTTTCTCATTCTTATACAGAATCAATGCCTGATTTTGTTAAACTGGCGGAAGCTTATGGAGCGGTTGGTATTCATTGTTCCAAACCAGAGGAGCTTGATGATAAAATACAGCAGATGATTAACTGTGATAAGCCAGTTTTTTTCGATTGTCGTATTCATAATTTAGAAAATTGTTTTCCAATGATTCCGTCTGGGTGTGCGCATAATGATATGTTATTGCCTGATGAGGCTAACGATGAAGCAGTCGCGAATGCTATTCCTACTGAAGGACAATTTTGTGTATAAGGTATTTGACGTATATGATTTAGCAGTAGTTTATATGCAAACTTTTTAAGTTTACTGCATGTATTAATTTTGCTGTTTGTATGTTATTGTAAAATAAAATATTTTGATCAACAAAAATGAGATTTGATCTAGATGGTTGTGCAAGTTTACGTGGGTGCAAATTTTTAGACCGTGGAAGCATTTTGAGAGTGGTTGGATGTCCATGTATCAAAAAATTTTAATGACAAAGATTTTCCTTGGTATTTGCTTTGTTTTCAAAATGCTTGCTCTTTTTATGCGAATCTTATTTTGATAAATTATGCAGTTTTCACCGGAACAAGATAATGCATTGAAGGCTGTTGCTGCATGGTTAAAGGATGGGCGTTCTCCTATTTTTCGTCTCTTTGGCTATGCGGGAACGGGGAAGACAACACTTGCTCGCTATTTTGCTGAAACAGTTGATGGCTCTGTCCAGTTTGCTGCGTTTACAGGTAAGGCGGCACAGGTTTTGCGTTCTAAAGGTGCGAGCAATGCCTGTACTATTCATTCGTTGATTTATTGTCCACGTGGAGAGGAAGAAGTTGCCGATGAGGTTACGGGAAAGAAATCTGTTGCGCCTACATTTGCACTAAATCGAAGAAGTTCGGCTGCACAGGTTAAGCTTATTATTGTCGATGAGTGTTCAATGGTGGATGAGCAATTAGGGCGCGATTTAATGAGCTTTCGGACGCCAATACTTGTTCTTGGTGATCCAGGTCAGTTGCCCCCGATATCAGGAGGTGGTTTTTTTTCCAATGGTACGCCAGATTTTCTTCTTTCAGAAATTCATCGACAAGCGCGTGATAATCCGATTGTTCGTTTAGCAATGGATGTGCGTGAAGGACGTGATATTGCTTATGGTGACTATGGGAGAGCTCGTGTTGTTACGCGTAAAGAATTGGATCAACAATTGGTTTTGGATGCTGATCAGCTTTTGGTAGGGGTTAACCGAACACGTCACCTTTATAATAAGCGTTTGCGTGAGTTGAAGGGATTTACAGCAGATTATCCACAAGCGGGTGACAAACTTGTGTGTTTGCGCAATGATCCTGCTAAGGGCTTGTTGAATGGTTCTTTATGGAAAGTCATGACTTCACAGAAGGAAACTGTGAAACCGAATATTAATCTTCTCATTAAACCAGAAGAGAGTGAGCGTGGAGTGGTAAAGATTAAGCTTTTAAAAGCAGTGTTTGAAAATCCTGATAATGAGATTTCATGGCAATTGAAAAAAAGATATGATGATTTTGATTATGGATATGCATTAACTGTTCACAAAGCGCAAGGATCTCAATGGGATAATGTGGTTTTATTTGATGAAAGTTTTGCATTTCGTGATATGTATGCACGCTGGCTTTATACTGGAATTACACGTGCGGCAGAGCATTTGACAATTGTTCGATAAAAAAATATTTTTGTTGTTTAAAATTATGCTGGGGTGTGTATCTTTTTTCTGCCTTTAAAATTATATATGGAAATGTGCATAATGGTGAAACTCTCGGTTAATCTCAATGCTGTTGCTGTTTTGCGTAATCGGCGTGATCTTCCGTGGCCTAATATCAAGGATATTGGGCATATAGCGCTTACAGCTGGCGCGGCAGGTTTGACGGTTCATCCACGACCAGATGAACGACATATTCGTTTTGTTGATTTACCAGACATACATTGTTTAATTACTAGCGCTTTTCCTACTGCAGAGTTTAATATTGAAGGTTATCCAAGTGATACATTTTTGAATTTGGCAGAAAAGTATGCTGATCAGATTACCCTTGTCCCTGATGATCCAGCTCAATCAACTTCTGATCATGGTTGGGATTTTATTCATAATGCGGAATTTTTGATGCCCATTGTTCAGCGCTTAAAAGAAAAAAAAATTCGTGTATCGTTATTTGCTAATCCTGTTGCAGATGGTCTTGATATTGCCAAAGCGATTGGTGCTGATCGTGTAGAATTTTATACTGGACCTTATGGTGGTGCGTTTAAAGATAAGACAAAGCAGGAGCAAGAATTGAATAAACTTATTTTAGCAGCAACAAAAGCCAAAGAATTGCAATTAGGTGTTAATGCAGGTCATGATTTGACAATTACTAATCTTCCTACCCTTGTTAATCATATTCCTTGGCTTAATGAAGTTTCAATTGGTCATGGGCTTATTGCTGATGCATTAGAATATGGAATGCATGAAACTGTTCAGCGGTTCATTCGATTATTGTCGTAATCTTTTTTAAGAACAGTTTTGCATATGCCTAAGATAAATAGTATTGTGACACTATTTGGCTGATGTATTCATTTATAAATCTTTATTCTTCTGTGTGGTTTAGTGCGTTAAATATTTTTGTAAAGATGCTTATCGTTGTGAAGATAGTTAATGAGATCTTCTTATGTGATCTTTAAAAAGAAATAAAAATAAAATTTTGAAAATATTGTTTTTATTAAAATAGTGCGCAAGATTGTATGGATGGATATTTTGTATCGTGAAATAAGCGAAATTGGCTTTTTGTGTTAAAGTATAAAAAGCTAGTATGCTTATTTTATGATTTTTCTTGCTATCCGCTTTAATTTGGTTCATGCTCAAGAAATTGCATGATGTATTTTTATTTTAAGGATATAAGGATTTATTACGTAGAGCGAAGAGTATAAAGTATGTATTCTTCTTCATAATATTGTCTTGTATAATACATCGTTTTGAGCAGCGGGTGAAATTTATCTTTAAACTTGGGTGTGTTTTTGCAAGATTTGGGGGGGGGCCGTATTTTTTTATGCAATATGTAAAGACTATTCAATTACTGTAGTGTTATGAATAATGATTTTGTTATTCATTATGCACGAAGTGATGATGAGAGGTTTGACTTTTATTCAATAAAAATATTTAAAGTTTAGCGTAATGTAAATATAAGGAAGTGTTTTCATGGATATTTATTATGATCATGATGCGGACATTAATTTAATTAAAGGACAAAAAGTAGCCATTGTCGGTTATGGCTCACAAGGGCGTGCGCATGCCTTAAATTTAAGAGATTCTGGTGTTCAAAATGTGCAAATTGCTTTGCGTCCAGATTCGGGGACAGCTAAAAAGGCTATTGCAGATGGTTTTGAGGTTGTTAATGTTGCTGAAGCGGCAAAGTGGGCAGATCTGATTATGATGGTAACACCCGATGAGTTGCAGGCTGATATTTATAAAGAACATATTCATGATCATTTACGTGATGGGGCAGTGATTGCTTTTGCTCATGGTTTGAGTGTTCATTTTGGCTTAATTGAAGCTAAGAAAACAGTTGATGTTGTAATGATTGCTCCTAAAGGTCCAGGTCATACAGTTCGCAATGAATATCAACATGGTGGTGGCATTCCTTGCTTGATTGCGGTTGCGCAAGATGCTTCAGGACATGCTCATGATATAGCTTTATCTTATGCTTGTGGTATTGGTGGTGGACGCGCTGGTATCATTGGAACAACTTTTAGAGAAGAATGTGAAACAGATCTTTTTGGTGAACAAGCTGTTCTTTGTGGCGGACTTGTTGAGCTTGTTCGTGCAGGTTTTGAAACATTAACAGAAGCAGGATATGCGCCAGAAATGGCTTATTTTGAGTGTTTGCATGAAGTTAAACTTGTTGTTGATCTTATGTATGAAGGCGGCATTGCAAACATGAATTATTCAATTTCCAATACAGCTGAATGGGGCGAGTATATGTCTGGTCCACGTGTGATTACTGATGCAACTAAAGCAGAGATGAAGCGTATTTTAAAAGATATTCAAACGGGTAAGTTTACATCGAATTGGATTCAAGAATACAAGGCTGGTGCCGCTCATTTTAAAACTATGCGACGCTTAAATGATCGCCATCCTATTGAAGAAGTTGGAAAAAAACTTCGTGCGATGATGCCTTGGATTAAATCTAACGCTTTAGTTAATAAAGAGCGTAATTAAATTTTTATTTTTGAACGTATACACTAAATAATAAAGGGCAACAGAAGTTGCCCTTTATTATTATATTTTTTTATATATAAATTTTATTTCTTATCTTTAATAAAGTTCTTTTTTGCAAATATTAAATACATCGCACCTAAGAAGATAAACCATAATGGAATATATTTTAAAGCTATTAAAGTATCAGTTTCTAACGTCAACAAGAAGATTATGAAAGCAAAGAACACCAAAATTGCCCAACATACGATAACGCCTCCTGGCATTTTATAGATGGAAGTTGCGTGTTGTGCAGGACGATTATGACGATACATAATATAACTAATTAAAATTACAGACCATACAAATATAAATAAGATCGATGCGATAGTGGTTACAATTGTAAACGCGTGTATAACGCTCGAAGATAGCGATGAGACTGTATATCCTAATAAAATGCATATGCAAGAAAAGAGTAGCGCATTGGCTGGAACACGGTTGCTGGAAAGCTTTCCAAAAAGATGAGGCGCTCCTCGCTTAGTTGCAAGCCCATACACCATGCGGCTGGTAGAAAAAATACCGCTATTGGCGGAAGACGCTGCTGATGTAAGAACAACAAAATTTACCAAACTAGCAGCTATTGGAATACCAATAAGCCAAAACATTGCAACAAATGGACTTTTGTCTGGAATAATTTGATCCCAAGGTGTAACTGACATAATCACAACGAGAGAAAATATATAAAATAATACAATACGAAGAGGTATTGAGTTAATTGCCATTGGCAGAATTTTTTTAGGTTCTTTGACCTCAGCTGCAGTTGTTCCAGTAAGCTCGATGCCAACAAAAGAAAAAAGAGCAATTTGAAATCCAGCAAAAAAACCTGTAAGCCCTCTAGGAAAGATATTCCCGTCGTTCCAAACATTACTAAGAGAAGCAACAGTACCATTTGGAGAGGTAAAGCCTGTACAAATCATAAAACACCCAACAATAATTAATGCTAATATTGCTATGATTTTTATAAGACCAAACCAGAATTCAAGTTCACCGAACAATTTTACTGCTAAAAGATTAAACATTAAAAAGAAAATAACACAAATGAAAGCAATTCCCCATGCATTGAGTGAAGGCCACCAAAAATGTGTATAACTTATGATAGCAATAATCTCTGCAGTTCCAGTTACAACCCAGCATAACCAATAAGTCCAACCAATAAAAAAACCAATTCCTGGTCTTAGCAGATCAGCAGAAAAATCAATAAAAGAGCGGTATTGTATATTGGAAAGCAGTAATTCTCCCATAGCGCGCATCACAAAATAGAGAACACAGCCAATAATAGCATAAACTAATATAATTGAAGGACCTGCAACACTGATTGTCTTTCCCGACCCCATGAAAAGACCTGTTCCAATAGCGCCACCAATGGCAATGAGTTGCACATGGCGAGTATCTAGTCCACGTTGTAGTTTGCTGCGATGATTTTCGTTGGAATTTTGTTTATAATCCATTTTTGGGAAGTTCCCTTTAATTATTAAAACTAAAATTACTCAAAAAAAGGTAATCCCCTCTATGGAAGCATGTTAAGAGTGAGTCGTAAAGGAGAAAAATATTTTAATAATTCTTATGATTTCAAATAAACTATTTTTGAAACCTTTAGAACGCAGTAATAATGTGGTACAACGAAATCGCTACAAAGGTGATGTTTTGTCTGCTCATTTAATTATTTATGCAGTGTTGTTTCGCAAAATTATGGAAGTTGACGCTGAGAAAATAGATAAAATTTTTTCTAAAAAGCAAAGTCATAACAAAATAGAGGTTATTCTTCTAATGTTAGCAAGGTTTTTAGAACAACAAGGTATTACAAATTAATTGAATCTAGGGTATAAACTTTAGAAAATAAATATTTATGTATTGCATATATATATTATAGAAAAATGCAATTTTGTATAGAAGAGATTGTTGCGATCATTAAGTGTATAATTCAAGTATGAGTTTTGAAAAAATTCGGTGCGTAACGAGACAAGCTATTCAAGCGTTTTGTTTGTTAGTGAAGTGAATAAAGTGTTTATAACTTTTATTGTGCAAGATGAAGCTACTCCACTAATACTGTTTAATTTAATGCGTAGAGCAAAGAGCATCTTTTATTGAATATTATATGAAGATAGCTAACTGTAAACAGTTTACTCCTAGTGCTTTATATTATGGCTGATGCAGCATTTGTTGCTTTAAGGTGCAAAATGACGGTGTGATATCGTAACCTTTTAGATATAAGACTGATTATTACAAATTTTTTGTGAGCATAGAAGATTTCTGTAATTTAATTTTTTTAAGTATTTATTAGTCAAATTTATGATCATGAGATTTATAAATATACTTTAATTATAATCGCTTATGGTCAATTTATTACATATTTGGTGAAATCCAACTGTAAATATTTTGATTATGAAAAAAACCATTTAAATATTCCGCTTTTCTAAGTGTTCCTTCATATACAAAGCCACAATGCTGAGCAACTTTATTGCTTTTCTGATTTGCAGTGAAGCATTTGATTACAAAGCGCTTTATAATGCAATGTGATGCATAGTAATCAATTAATGTTTTAATCGCACGTCTGATAATTCCTTTATCCTGAGCTCTTATATCGAGCCAGTATCTAATATACGCGGTTTTATTTCCTGTATCGGTGCTATAAAAGAAAGCAAATTGACTGGATTGTTATTAAACAAATAACGTATGTTTTACTTTCATTGTTTTTATGCGTGCGTAAACATGAATTAAGAAAATTGGATGTATTTTTTCATGGTTTACGAAACTTGGCCAAGCCATCAATTGGCTGAAATGTTCTCTGTTGAAGTTAATGATTTCATAAAGAATGGAGAAAAATTTTGCAGATGCTACTGTTAGCACGATATTTTCATCAACATATAGATTTGCATCCCTATGCAGTAAATCTTTAGAGTAAGTAGATAGACCAGAAGAAACCATTTTTGTGGTTAGCACTTTTCTTTTTACCTAGGTGCAATCAGTAGTTTTCTGCAAATCCATCTACTAGCAATTTATCAGCAATTTAAATGTCATAGACATTCAAATTGCTGATAAGAAGATTTTACTTGATTTACTTCTTGGAAAGCCTAAAGGAGTTAATGTATAATGTCAACTATTAGCAAAAATCTAACTGATACTAAAATTAGTCTTATATAGGTGGACACAATGGTGGTATTTATAACTCAAAGTTTTACCAATTATAAAGCCACTATTTTTCCTCAAATATTGATCTAGTTCAAAAATGATTTGCCATTTTTGGTGGTGATCTTCTAAGAGTTTTTTTAAGCTAAAAAACATAACCTAGTACAAAATTTGCTGATAAGCTATAGAAAAGTAACATAATTTTTATAATGAAAAAAAAATTTCAACTTATTGATTTTATTTGTTAATGATGATTGTTTTAAACAAACAGTTCGCTAGTAAAAAATCACATATTTTTTCTATGTGATCCGACAAAGCAATTTATATTTGTTGGGTAAAGAAGCTTTGATTCAGCAAATTAAAAAATTTCAAAATACTGCATTATTGTTTTTTCACAATAGAAATTTGATTGAAAAGATGCGTTAACATTTTTTGGTAGTTTAGCAAAAAAGCTACCAGCATTTGATGATATATATAGAATCTTTGTTCATTGAAATTTCCAATTTTGGTATTTGTTTAATTTTTTTTTAAGAAAGGCTAATTAATTGAATGATAAAAACATATGCTTACATTAGGGCAGTACTGTATAGAGTAGTGCATATTTACAGTATTTAAATTAAGCTTATTCTTTTGCTTGTTTTTTTCTTGATAAAATATCGGAGCAAAAAGTGCGCTCGTAAATACGCCTAATGAATTATAGTGCTTCAAATATTGCAAAAATTTTGATATTGGCATTCAATATTTCTCGTGTATAAAAAACGGGAACAATAGGGGTTGTATCATCAAAAGAGTCATAATTATCATCTAGTTGAAGTAAGGCATAGAAAATTTGGGTTTTGTCTAAAGTAGCTGAGTGATGAAATATAGCTATTCCACCAATTTTGTTGATTTTGGCTTTCATTTTGTGCGGTTTTAGGTACTTTCATTAGAAGGCTAAAAAAACTACAACTATAAAAACATAATATACCTATCAAAAGGGCTCCTTTTATTTTTGCATATGAGAATGTAAATCCACTTAACCCTATGCCTATGATAGTGCCAAGCTTAATAAATTATATCGATTTTTGTGTTCGCATTAATTAGATGTTCTTTCAGAATGATGCTTTGGATTTAAAGGAACAGCTGATGACATATAAAAACAGATAAAAATACTTAAGAAGGCACACAGCAACATCAATTTTATTGCTATATATAAATGCCTTAATATTACTCAACTCATGATAACTAAACCTCTAACAAGATTTGAAACGATAATTTGCATTTTATTATTGTATTTATCTGTCACAATACACCAAAAATAGGTGCGAAAATAATGCTGGGCATCTACTAAATTGAGGAATACGATATTTATAATTTTAGTATTTTAGAAATCACGATGGATAATTATTTTAAGACATTGTTTACGTTTTTTAAGAGGTAAGATCTATGAAATCTCTAATTTGACGATGAATAACAGATTGATGCTATAGCTGTGTAAAAAAAATTTCTTTAAAGATAATTTATTAATTGTCACGAATCAGTGCTACCAGTTATTAATAATTCATCCCTATATTACTGTCTAAAATTGGATATCAAACTGATATTTTATTGTATTAACCATTCAAATATCATTATTCCTATAAATTTCCCAATAGTTTCATTTAGATGGTGCGGTAGAGCACCCAGCAACTAAAAACATCTTTTATGATTGAAGAAAAATTGCTAACTTATTGATTTTATTGGTGGGTGATGAGGGGATCGAACCCACGACCCGCTGATTAAGAGTCAGCTGCTCTACCAACTGAGCTAATCACCCACTTATTCTCAAAAGATGAGAATGAATGGCTCTATAACGCTCTTGAGGAAAGATGTCTAGATAGTCTCGTTGCTTTTTATATAAAATAGTAGAAGTTATAGCTAAACTGGTTGTACAATTTAAAATATGCTACTGCCTCTTGATCTTATACAAAAACAGAACCATTATAGAGGTCTCTATAAATAAATGTTCTGATTGTAAGTTGGAACTGTAGTTGGAGGATCGTCGAGCGTAATGCCCGAGCAAAATTCAGAAAAACCTTCTTGTGGTTGCAAGCGGTATGATTTGCCGTTCTGTTTTATAAACTTTATCAATAACCATGTGCATTTAAGTAATGTCGTGTATTTTTTTGCTTCTAGACTCAATCTGATGTTCAATGTTTTTGATCAATTGTGCGAATGAAAGCTCATGAATTTGTTTTGTCAGCCGCACGCATTTAAGCTTTTCAAGACGCTTTTAAAGGGTGAACTATGATGGAATGGATCGCTGATCCCAATGCGTGGTTTGGCTTGGTTACGTTGATTTTTCTCGAAATTGTTTTGGGAATAGATAACCTTGTTTTTATTGCAATTTTAGCAGAAAAATTGCCTTTGCATTTGCGTGATCGTGCACGCTTGATAGGTTTAACTTTAGCATTAGTTATGCGAATTTTTCTTTTGACGATTATTGGATGGGTGATGAATCTTGAGACAATGATTCTTTCTATTTCATCCTTTGTGTTTAGTTGGCATAGTTTCATCTTGATTGGTGGTGGAGCTTTTTTGCTGGCAAAAGGAACACTAGAATTACATGAAAGGTTAGAAGGTACCACGCATGAAAAAGAAACAGGTGTCACTTATGCTGTTTTTTGGCAAGTAATAGTTCAAATCGTTGTACTTGATGCAGTGTTTTCTCTTGATAGTATTATTACTGCAACGGGTATGATTGCCAAAGAGCAAGCAATGGTTATGTATGTAGCAGTGATCGTTGCTATGGGTGTGATGATGTATGGGTCTGGCACTCTCATGCGTTTTATTAATCGCCATAATACTATTGTAATTCTTTGTCTTGGTTTTTTGATGATGATTGGTTTTACTTTGATTGTTGAAGGATTTGGCTTCCATATTCCAAAAGGGTATTTGTATGCGGCTATAGGTTTTTCTGTTCTCATTGAAGCTTTTAATCAAATTGGACGTCGTAATCGTGAAAAAATGATTACAACAAATGATTTACGTAGTCGAACAGCTGATGCTGTTTTGAGGCTTTTAGGGGGCGGAAAAAAGGACGGAAATCTTAGTGAAACTGTGGATGTGATTGCTGAGCAGGCTGCAGCTTCTGAGATTTTTCGACCAGAAGAAAAGGAGATGATTCGTGGTGTTCTTGATTTAGCAGATCGTCCTGTTCGTTCTATTATGTCGCCGCGTAATGAGATTGAGTGGTTAGATTTAAATAGTGATGAAAATGAAATGCGTGAAGAGTTGCAACAAGTTAAGCATAGTCGTTTAATTCTTGCACGTGAAAAAGTGGATGAATTTGTTGGTGTTGCTTTGACCAAAGATCTTCTTTTGAGTTTGGCTGAGGGCAAAAAAATCAATTGGAAAAAAGCTATGCGTGAACCACTCGTTGTTCATGAAAATACAAGCGTTTTACGATTGATGGAGCAATTACGGCGTTCTTCAATTCAGCTTGCAATTATTGTTGACGAGCATGGATCTTTTGAAGGAATTGCAACGCCGACAGATATTCTTGAAGCTATTGCAGGGGATTTTCCTGATGATGATGAAGAACAACCTGTGGTGGCAGAACAGCTTGAAGATGGAAGTTTTCTTGTTGAGGGATATGCTGACATTCGCCGTTTAAGTGGTTATCTTGAGCGTAATCTTGTTGATGAAGCAGATCGTTATACTACCTTAGCAGGATTTATGCTTTGGCGTTTTGGTCATTTGCCCAACGAAGGTGAGAGCTTTGAGTCTGATGGTTTGCGTTTTAAAGTTATAGAGATGGATCGCCGAAATATATCTAAAATTCTTATTTCTCGACTTGTTTTGCAGGAAAAAAGCTAGTAATTCGCGCTAAGCAAAAGAAAAAATTTATCACTATTATAGAAAATCAAAAGCTGATCGGGGAGTGGCTGTTTGGTTATTGTTTTAAAAATTATTTTTGATGAAAGATTTTAGAGTGTGTAGTGATGGATGTGCGAAGATGGTGAAGTCTAGTGATTTTTTTTATGATAAAAAAAAAGCTTTAATCGACGATCAGCATAAGGATTCGAGAACAAAATGATGTAGAGTCATTTGTAAACGAAATAATAATTACGTGTACACTTTTTGTGTGTTTTTTAATATAACAAATTTTGTGAAATTATTGTTTGTATTTTATGTGATCGTTTACGAAGCTTATTTTTATTTTCTTCTTTCTCTAAAGGCGTTACAGCATGTACTATACTACAAAATAGTGATTAAATATCTACATTTAAAATCCAATGAAGGTTATTAAGTTGTTACTTTTCCGTACAGTTTTTATTAGGTAAGCTTATAGACAGCTTTTTTTAAGAAAAATTGAAATATTGAATATTGCTACATATTTTTAAACGGGAAGTTTGTATAGAAATAAAGGCACTGCAAGTATAATTTATACTAAATCTAAAAAGGATATGATAAAGGCAATAATTGCATTAATTTCCATGTAAAATCGAAAGTGATATCGTCTTTGTTATTTACGTGTGCGCAAAAAAGAATAATGGAGATGTATCCTTTTTTATTTTGGTGATGTCTTTTGTGTTCGTTTTCGATATTGTTGAAACTCAAAAATTGCTACAACGAATAATGAGATAATGAACGGTATAATCAAATAAAGCATCCTAAACACAATAAGCGCTGCGATAACATCAGTTGGATCTGTATTGGGCATACCTGTTATGAATAGGGCTTCAAGAACGCCAACTCCTCCTGCAGGAGCATTAGAAAGAATGGTTATAGTAAACGATGCAAGGAAAACACCAAGAACAGAAATAAAATGAATATCCGCGTTATGTGGAAGCACAGCATATATAATTCCTGCTGCTCCTAAAAGTTCTAGCGGACTAATGAGCAGCTGTTGAATAACAACTTTCAGCTGGGGGTAAGAAAGTTGAATTTTTTTGCCTAAACGTAAAGGCTTTAACTGAAGCCAGCTGCCAAAAATGTAGAGTGCTATGCAGACGAGTAAAATTGCACCAACCATCGTGCCAAGCCATTCAGGAAGGTCCTTATGAATGAGAGTGATAATTTCAGGTTGCAGAATCAAAACAATACCAAAAAGTAAGATTGTGCCTATTATAAAAGTAAAAGAGCAAAATCCTACTAATATTGCGATTTCTGTCCCGTTTAATCCTTTCATTTTATAGGCACGATAGCGCACGATTGCACCAGAAAAAACTGAAGCGCCAATATTGTGTGAAAGTGCATAGGTGGTAAACGAACATATAGCGATAAAAACCCAAGAAATTTTATGACCGAGATGTTGTAAGGCGATTCTGTCATACCCAGCGAGAGAAGCATAAGCTATCAGAGAACATAAACAGGCTAATAGCCAGTGCTGTGCATTCAAATTACCCAGGCGTTCTAGTACATCGTTGAAAGAAATAGCAGATAACTTGATATAAAGAATACGGATAGATATTAGCATTGCTAAAATACCAATAAATGGCCATATAAATTGCTTTATTTTCATGCTTCGTCATCCGCTTTTTTGCATTTATGCTTTTTATAAACTTAGTTCATGGTTACTTGTATGTGATAAAGATCGTTGTCCAGTTACATATTCAATAACACCGTTAGCGATTTCATCATCATCAGTTACTACAATATCTGCACCTAAATCAATGAGATAGGTTGTTTCTGTATTGGATAGCGCATGAGTGATGATTGGAATATCTTTCTTAATATCACGTATATTTGTTATACATTGTCCTACCTCAATGCTGTTGCGCATTGTAATAACAATTTTGCACGCGTTACTAATATTTGCTGCATTTATTATTTCTTGTTGTATAATGTTGCCGCAAATTGCCTCAATTCCATCTTTAATTGCTTTATCAGCAAGGCGTCTTGATTCTTCCACTACTATTACAGGTTCGCCTTTCTTCATTAAGGATAATGCAACATATTTACCAATACGACCATAACCAATAACGACAATATGATTGGTTTTTGAGGTAATTGGCACAAATTCTTGGTCAGAATCCTCTGGATCAATATTAATAATTGTTTGTGTATCTTGTAAATTTGCAGGAAAATTTTCTAGATATTTTTTAATTTTGTCACAGGCGGTGAAAACAAAGGGATTGAGTAAGATAGAGAGAATTGCTCCCCCAAGAATTAAATCATGAGCATCGTTGTTTAAGAGCCCAAAATTCAAACTTAGTCCTGCAAGGATAAAAGAAAATTCTCCAATTTGTGCGAGGCTAGCAGAGATGGTTAAAGCAGTTTTATTAGAATAGCCAAAAGCTTTAATAATGAAGAAGGAAACAATAGATTTTCCTAATATGATAATTAATAATGTTGCGAGAAGAGGAAAAAAGTTGGTCAATATTTTCCCTGGATCAAATAACATGCCTACAGAAACAAAAAAGAGAACAGAGAACGCATCTCGCAATGGTAAAGATTCTTCTGCTGCACGATGACTGAGTTCTGATTCACTCATAACCATACCTGCAAAAAAGGCACCAAGAGAAAGAGAAACACCAAATAAATGAGCAGCTCCAAAAGCTACTCCTAGCGCAATTGCAAAGACGCTAAGACGAAATAATTCACGTGATCCTGATTGTGCACTTACTTTTAGTAACCATGGAATAACGCGTCTCCCAATAACAAGCATGAGAGCGATAAATACAATAACTTTTAGGATGGTAAGACCAAAAACTCCTCTAATATCTAAGTCTAGCCATTGAACAAGAGGATCAATGGCTTCTTTTTTTGTATTACCAAAGATGGTTGCTAGTGAAGGGATGAGAACAAGTATAAGAACCATAGCAAGATCTTCAATGATCAACCAACCTACAGCAATACGCCCTTTTTCTGTTTCAATAAGATGGCGTTCTTGCAAAGCGCGTAGCAGGATAACAGTACTTGCTGTTGATAAAGCTAAACCGAAAACGATGCCGCTACTAAATCCCCACCCCATGGTCAGGCTGAGCAATAAGCCTAAAAAAGTAGAAAATGCCATCTGTGCAATAGCAGCAGGGATAGCAATAGCTTTGACAGATAAAAGGTCTTTTAATGAAAAATGTAGTCCAACACCAAACATTAGCAAAATTATACCAATTTCGGCAAGTTGATTGATAATAACGGAATCTATTTCAAATCCACCTGTATTGGGTCCCACAATAACACCCGCTAATAAGTATCCTACGAGTGGTGAAATGCGCAAACGATTAGCAATCATTCCCAAAAGAAATGCTAAACATAAACCCGCAACAATAGTTGTAATAAGTGGCGTATCATGGAGCATAATTATTTACGATTCTTTTTAAAAAAGTTAACTAATTGAAGCGGTTATAATTTTTTTATGAAAAAAAGAGAATGGCATATCATATAAATTAGCATGGTATTTTCATTTTAGTTTAGCGTTTTTGTATGATTATTTCGTTTATTCCACCAATTCCCTAGTAGTAATAAAATAGGAGCTGCGATAAAGATTGAAGATGATGTTGCAATAATAATTCCAAAGACCATGGGGAATGCAAAATTATGCACAGCGCTTCCGCCCCATATCGCCATAGGGAGCATAGCTAAAACTGTGGTGGCTGATGTAAAGATACAGCGTATAAGAACCTGATTAATTGAAGAATCAATCAATTCACGCAGTGGCATTTTTTTATAAAGACGCATATTTTCACGCATTCGATCATAGACAACAACTTTATCATTTATGGAATAGCCAACAATCGTTAACAGGGCGGCAATGGCAGTTAAATTAAAATCGAGTTTAAATAAAGCAAAAAAACCAATCATTTTTGTGGTGTCTAATATGAGTGTAACGATTGCTCCAATTGCAAAAAACCATTCAAAGCGTAACCATATATAGAGTGACATGGCAATTGCCGCTAAAACAACAGCAGTAAAAGCAGCTGTGGCAAGTTCACCTGAAATTTTAGGACCAACAACCTCTATTTGATCGAATATAGTATCTGGGTAGATATTGTGTATAGCTTTTTTTACCTTATCAATAGCAATAGTTTGTTGTGCTTCGCTGCCATTTTGTTTCTGAATGCGAATCAAAACGTTGTTTGTGTTATCAACATTTTGCAGTGTCACTTCACCAATGTTAAGGGTGGAAAGCTCGGAGCGTAAAGTTGCCAAGTTTGCTGGTGCTTTTGTGGTAATACTTATTTGGCTGCCACCAATAAAATCAATACCCAAATTTAAGCCAGGTTTAAAAAACAGAAAAACTGAAGCAAGTGATAAAACAATTGATACACCGATACCAATAAAACGAGCTTTCATAAAACGAAAAGTCGTATTTTGAGAGATAATGTTGAAAATAGAGCGAAAATGAAGAGTTTTAATTTTCCACTTACGAACTACCCAAATCATGATGATGCGCACAATGGTGATATTTGTAAACATGGAAATGATAATACCAAGCAACATTGTTACAGCAAAACCGCGAACAGGACCAGTGCCAAACCAAAATAGCAAAATAGTTGCAATAATTGCAGTCACATTGGCATCAACGATGGTTGCAAAAGCTTGTTTAAAGCCACGATCCAAAGCAGCAAAGGCGCTGATCCCTTTTCGACTTTCTTCGCGGATTCGTTCATTGATTAGAATATTGGCATCAACAGAAATTCCGATACCTAAAATAATCCCAGCAATTCCTGGTAATGTGAGTGTAGCACCAAGAAGACTTAGCGCTGCAAGTGTTAAAACGGTATGCAGTGCCAACGCTATATTTGCAATGATACCCCACATCCCATAAAGAAAAAAAATAAAAATCGTAACGAGAACAAAACCTATAATACCTGTGTAAAGTCCCATTTGAATGGCGTCAGCACCAAGGTTGGGGCCTACGGTTCTCTCTTCAATTACGGTTAGTGGTGCGGGCAAAGAGCCAGCTCGCAGTAGAGCTGCCAAAGTTGATGCTTCTTTGGGGTCAAAATTTCCCGTAATTTGTCCTTGTCCGTTAGGAATAACACCATTAATAATGGGTGCGGTTAAAACTTTATTATCAAGAACAATTGCAAAGGGGCGGTTAATGTTCTGTCGTGTTATATCTGCAAATATTTTTGAACCAGTGGAATTCATGGTGAATGATATAATCGAACGTCCTGGCATTTGCGGGTCGAAACCTGCACGGGCATCTTTGAGCACATTTCCATCCAAAGCGACTTGGTCATAAACTGCATAGCGTTGTCCATCATCAATATATCCAGGAAGGATTGAAACCCCTACAGGTGGATTATTTATATCTACATTGAGAGGGACAAGATGAAAGGTCATCTTAGCAGTAGTTCCTAAAAGATCACGCAATTGCTTTGGATCTTGTAAACCAGGCAGTTGAACCATAATACGGTCAGTGCCTACCTTTTGGATGGCAGGCTCGGTCACACCAACTTGATCTATACGACGACGTATGATTTCTAAGCTTTGTTCAATAGCATTGCTTATACGGTCTTTAATACTCGCTTCAGTTAATACTATACGGATAGTCTCATTTTGAGCACTGATAGTAATATCATCGGCTGTAGTGCCAAAGCTGCTGTGTATAGGTGTAATCAATGTCTTTAAAGCAGAAAGAGCTTTTTCACTTTGTGTTGGATCAGAAATGATAGCAACTACGCTATTGTCAACGATGCGGACGCTCGATGTACGGATTTGTTTTTCACGTAGTTTATTACGTACACTACCCAAAATTATGTGTAGTTGATCGCGCTTTAATGTTTTGGTATCGACTTCGAGTAAGAGAGAAGAGCCTCCTTGAAGATCAAGCCCAAGTGTTACATGAGTGTTTGGTAAGAATTTTGAATTTTCAATTTGTTCTTGCGAAAATAAATTGGGCAAAGCAATGTAGATGCTGCTTAAAATGATAAAACAATAAAGAGTAGTCAACCAACTAGGTGTACGCATGATGTATTCCGCTAATAGGTAATCTAATGGTTATCAAGGTTAAAGGCAGGAATAAAATAGAATAATATAGCTCGCAAATAGGAGGAGCACGTTTGTTTGAAAAATATTGCATTTGAAGATGACGAAGTTGTGTGCAAGTAACCACGGTGATTATTAAAAATGTATTCAATGTTAGAATACTTTGAAAAGCATTGACAGGCAAAACGTGTTTTGTATGAAGTGTTACGAATTTTTTATTTGCATCCATTGTAACATTAAATTGATCACGCTTGTTTTCTTGATGAAGTGTATTAGCTTTAATATCGTTGGCATGTGGCTGATTGATCAAGTTGCTCCTCGCTCCTAGGGCACTCTTCAGCAACATGCCAAAGTAGGACAGAAAAAATCCACTCGTGAAAGAGAGAAAATTTCCTTTTTTGCAATATAGGTGCAAAAAAAACATGCGAGAACGCTTTCTTTATTTTATGATTTTAGCTTACTATTATTCTTTCTTTTATCAGTATTATAGGATGAGGGAAAGCTTTATAATTTAGTGTTATTCATTATAGATTATTTTGCGGAAGTTGAAAATATTTGCTTCATGCCATATTTTAAAATAGGAGGGAATTGCTCATATTTATATAAGGCAGATATGTATTCATTTTTTAAAAAGAGATTATGCATTCTTTTCTTCATTTTTAAGATTATTGTCGTATTTAGCTCTTGTGCATGGGGGCATTTAATATCACAAAATGCAATAGCTAAACAATCACTCACTACGCATTCAATTGATGAAATTATTGAACAACAGCAGTCAATTGCCAAGACTCTTGAACAAGATACAGAGACTTTAAAAAAAGATTTTGAGCGTGAGTTAGAAGATGAACATGCTTTAGCAGAGTTGCGGTTACGAGCGCGAGATATCAGTAGACGTGCTATAGAAGCAGCATTTATTTTGCGTACTCCTCTTAATGATATTAATGCACTTCTGGATCAAATAACAGAGCTTCATGATGACCAAAAAAGCTTAAGCAGTCAAAGTCAAAAGCGCTCCAATTTGATAGAGCTAAGAGCTAAAATTAATGGTACAGTGCTTCGGTTTGAAGAAGTATTTCTGGCTACAAATAGAATGGCCGAACTTGCGACTGCTCAATCTCGGGAACTTTTAAAACGGACACTTACGTACAAGTTTGAGTTTTCGACATCAATGTTTAAACACCTCATTGAAAAGACTAGAGAAGCTTCATCTGATTTTGTGTTTCTGTTAAAATCTTGGTGGAAATTTGTATTTCATTTCAAATTACTACAACTTTTTCTTGCCTTTTTGATTCCAATTTTTATTGCTTGTGGTCTTTCTTACTTTTCTCGTAAAGCTCTTGTACGTGTATATCGTCATGCTACCAACGGTAATGGTAATGAGGAAATATCTTATTTACAGCGCTTATTAGTCGCTTTTGTTTCAATTCTTCTCCCTTCGCTTGTATGTATCGCTTGCGTTTATTCCATGTTTTTTTTGTTTCGCAGTTTTAGTTTGGATTTAGGAAAACTCACAACGGTATTTCATGCGATTGGGCATCAAATTATTTTTATCTTTTTTATAAATCGTTTAGCTGTCGTTCTTTTATCATCGAACATGACACATATGCGACTTATCAATATTGCACCATTGGCGGCAAAACAATTGGTAATATTGCTCACTTTTTTAGGTGGAGTTTTGGCATTTGATGCTGTTTTTGATAGTATTTATCAAGTTGTTTCCGCTTCTCTCTCTTTGACAGTTTTCAAAAGTTTCATTGCTGTTTTTGTTGTGGCGGTATTGCTGTTTATAATTTCATTTATGCCGCTGCAGTTTAAACGTAGAGGTTCTCAAAGTGAAGAAAGAGAGCCACTATTTTTGCCATTTTATATACGTGTCCCTCTCATTGTATTGGGGATATCGCTCATTGTAATGGACTTTTGGGGTTATATCGGTTTGGCACGTTTTATAATGCAACAAATTGTGATCGATAGTGCATTTTTGGTTTTAATGTATTTGGGGATAAAAAGTTCTCAAGCTATTGGATCTAAAGGCCAATTTATGAAAACAAGCGCTGGTCAAGCTTTAATGCAGTGGTTGCATTTAGAAAAGAGAACTATGGATCAGTTGGGAATTGTTATTAGCATTTTTCTCAATTTAGTTGTTATTGTATTTTGTGCAATGCCAATTGTTGTTCAGTTTGGGTTTTCGTATTCTGATTTGAAGGCAGTGTTGTGGCAGTTAGTTACTGGTTTTCAAATTGGAAATGTGTCTATTTCTTTGATTTCTATTGCAACAGGAATTGTTGCTTTCTTTGCTTGTTTGTTCCTTGTTCGCCGATTTATCAGTTGGCTGGATGGTATGGTGTTAGTGCGTGAAGAACTTGATTCTGGTGCGCGTAATTCTATCAAAACAGTGATAAGTTATGGTGGTATTGTTGTGTCTGTTTTGATAGGATTATCAACGGCAGGTTTGGATCTTAGAAATTTTGCCTTGATTGCTGGCGGACTCTCGCTTGGTATAGGTTTTGGTCTACAAAATATTGTTCAAAATTTTGTATCTGGTCTTATTATTTTGGTTGGAAGACCGTTTAAACTAGGTGATTACGTAGAATCTGGATCTGTAGGTGGTATTGTCAAGCGAATCAATGTGCGCGCAACTGAACTTGAAACATTTCAACATAAGACTGTTATTATTCCTAATTCAAGCCTCATCAATAATAATGTAACAAATTGGACCCGACGTACCAAAATAGGGCGGATTGATATCCCTGTTGATGTTTCATCCAATATTTCTCCAGAGCACGTTGTGGAAATTTTATTAGAAATTGCTTCAGCTACAGAGGGTGTTTTAAAAAGTCCAGCGCCACAGGTAAATTTTACTGCATTTGATAGTAAGAAATTTTCATTTACTTTGGCTATTTACGTGCCCAACATTACTTCTACTTCTAAGGTAGCTAATGCTCTTCGTTTTGTATTATATAAACGTTTCGCTGAGGAAGGAATCCTAGCATGCTAAAATATGTTCATGTTTTTATTGCAGCTATGTTGTTAAATATTTTAACTATGGTTGTTTTTGCAGCAACCGTGAAGAATACTGATTTAAAAGCACAATCACTTATCATTGCTGAAGGAAGCACGTTATCAAATATTTCTCTGAATGCTGATCAAACTGCTACAGTCTGTACGAAGGGATGTTTTATTACTTTTCCCAATAAGGATCGTTTTGCAATAAAGCCGGAGGATAATATAGAAATAAATAATGGTAAAGCATTTTTTAAATAAAGTTATTTAGAGTTTTTTATTTATGTACTTTATTGAAAAAATATTTATAAAATAAAATTTCTATTATATTATTTTAATTAAAGTAAATTATTATTGGTATTTTTAACTTTTTATATAAATAGTATATTTTGTTTTTTTTGAATAAAACTTTTTAATAAGTGTGATTACTCTTTAAGAAAAAGAATTTTTATAACTTATAAATATAAATAATAATATCTACTATAATTTACTTACATATATATTTAAACAAATTTATTAATGAGATAAAGCACGCTGCAGGTTGAAGGCATTAAGGCGTTATTGCCATTATCCATATATTGGTTTTTGTGCACGGCTTTAGCTGCATCCAAGGTTACAATAAAATTTTGACAATGGGTGCGACCATTTATTACGAGTAAAAATGTACGCGTCCATGCTAATTTATTTTCTAACGCTTTATATAGTGTATTTATAACCTATTTTATAAATATCAATATGTTAAAAATAATCTGTATTATTTTAAGGTATTGCTTTACACAAAAAAAACGATTAAAAATTTATTTTGATAATTTTATACAATATATAGGTTGATAATTGTATTATATTTTACATTTTTTATGTGTTTAAAAAATTGTAATATACTTTATATTAACTTGTAATGTATTTTATCGGTATTTTAATAACAACAATCGGGTATCATTATGAAGCTAAAATATTTAATAACAGCATCTGTTGTTCTCTCAGCGTCTGCAGTGCAGGCAGCAGATGTGGTACTTTCTCATCAGCCAGAACGCGTTGCTTTACCAGTTTCAACAGACGCTGCTTCTCCTAGTTTTTCTTGGGCAGGATTTTATTTCGGAGGTCAAGTTGGTGGCTTTTCGAGTAAAGTTTCTGCATTTACTCCTGATAAGGAAATTCCTCTTTTTCCTAATGAAGATAGTAAAAATAAAAAATGGGTTCCACTTGAGAAGAAATATGTACCTGAACCTTCTGGTTTTATAGGTGGTTTTTATGCAGGTGCTAATGTTGATTCTGGCAATGGTTTTATCTTAGGGGTTGAGACGGATGTGCTTTTGTCTGGAAGGAAAAATACAAAAACTATCACCATTACCAGCGAATCTGATGGAAGTCAGATTGTAAGGGACGAATCTGGTGAAAACAGTGGAGCGAGCAAAGTTTCTCTGCCAGTTGTTGGAGATCAGAGAGAGGCAGAAGACCGTATAACTTTTAGTCATACTTTAAAACAAAAATGGACTGGTGCTACACGGGGACGTGTTGGTTTTTCTGCAGGTCGTATTATGCCTTATGTTTCTGGGGGTATTGCTTATGGGCAGTTTCAGGATACCTTGTCGGTATCAATTACAGGAGACGATAGCTTTAGTAGTACACTAGATGATACAAAGACTATGATTGGTTATGCTATTGGTGGTGGTGTTGATTTTGCAATAACAGATGATGTTATTGTGCGTGCAGAGTATCGTTATTCAGATTTTGGTAAAAAGAAATTTGGAGATGAGATGGAAATTGGCTACAAGACTAATGACTTTCGTGTGGGTGTAGCTTACAAATTTTAATTATAAATCCTAATTTTTGCAAAATTAAATTTCTAAGAGGTTCCATCTTTAATGGAGCCTTTATTTTTTATACCATAAAATATTACTTTATAGCTGAGAGGAGATCATCAATTTTTTAATGATCGTGATAAAGTGAGAAATAATTACTAAAACGTCACTTTTAAAAAATGAAGATTTTTGAGATCATTGGCGTAATTAAAACACTAATTCAAAAAGAATGAATGATTCGTATTTCATATAAATGGTGCGGACGGCGGGACTTGAACCCGCAAGGTCTTAGACCGGCAGATTTTAAGTCTGCTATGTTTACCGATTTCATCACGTCCGCGATGAAAGTTCTCTCATAAGCTATATTTTTCATTGAATCAAGAATTAATGAATGAGAGAAAAATTTTTCATTCTCTGGTAATTTTTTGACTGACAGTGATTGCTAATGATTGTTTTTATGGCTAGAAGAAACCTGTATAATATTAACGTAGCATGAAATGGTTGGTGTTATGAGCAAATTTATCCATGACGTAACTAAGGCTACGACAGCTTTACATAATGTGTTTGCTGAAACACCGCTTCAAAAAAATGATTTTCTTAGTCAAAAGTATGATGCAGAAATTTATCTGAAACGTGAAGATTTAACACCAGTAAGATCATATAAAATTCGTGGTGCTTTCAATTTTGTTTCAGAAATGCTTGCTAAGATACCTCAAGATGCTGCATTTGTTTGCGCATCAGCAGGAAATCATGCACAAGGAGTTTCTTTTGTTTGTCGCTATTTTAAACGTAAAGGCGTGATTTTTATGCCTGTGACAACTCCGCAACAAAAAATTGATAAGACACGCATTTTTGGTAAAGAGTTTATTGATATCCGTTTAACTGGAAATACGTTTGACCAATGTTATGCTGCCGCGCAATCTTTTGTCGCTGAGGGGGGTGGTGTGATGGCACCGCCATTTGATGATATTCGCATTATTACGGGGCAGGCGACAGTCTTATGCGAGGCTGTTGTGCAATGGAAAAAACTTAATGGAGATACTGAGCCAGATTTGATGATTGTACCTGTAGGTGGAGGTGGTTTAGCTAGTGGTGTGAGCAAATTTTTACGTGAATATGGTTGGAAAACAAAACTTCAGTTTGTTGAGCCGCAAGGTGCTGCAAGTTTGCTTGCTTGTTTGAAGAATGGAAAACGTGTCAAACTTAAAAATATTGATACATTTGTAGATGGTGCTGCGGTGGCGGAAATTGGCACGTTAAATTACACAATGTTGAAACAGTTTTCACCAGATTCTGTTATCACAGTTCCTGAAAATCGCGTTTGTTCCACAATGCTTGAGATGCTCAATGTTGAAGGTATAGTGCTTGAACCAGCTGGCGCTTTATCACTTGATTCTCTTAACAGTATTTCTTCTCAGGAGATAAAGGGCAAAAAAATTATTCTCGTTATTTCAGGTGGTAATTTTGATTTTGAGCGTTTGCCAGATATTAAAGAGCGTTCTCTGCGGTTTCAGGGATTGAGAAAGTATTTTATTTTCAGTTTTCCGCAACATCCTGGTGCGTTACGTAGTTTTCTTGCTCAATTATCTCCAGATGATGATATTGTGCGTTTTGAATATCTTAAAAAATCAACTAGAAGTTTTGGCTCTGTGTTAGTTGCAATTGAAACAAAAAAATACGATAATTTTTATTCTTTAGAAAAAAAGTTTCAAGAATTAGGTTGGCGTTATCGTGATATTACGGATGATCAGACATTATTTGATTTTGTTATCTGAGCAGTTAAAATTTTGATAGAAACAGTTGAAATAAGAGATACAGCGATGAAATCTGTTTTTTATTGCATGCTGAGTTTGTTTTTGTTTTTTTATTTTGGCAAACAGAGCTTAGCAATTGAGCCAACAGCAATACAAAAAGCTGAACTTTCAAATTTAATTATTGATGTTAATAATGCTGTGAAAAGTAAAAACTTTTCATCTATTTTTTCTTATATGCCCAGTCGGCTTTATAAAGAAATGGCGCGCCGATTAAATACTACAGAAAGTGATTTACGAAATAATTTTCTTAAACAGCTGCGTGTTCAATTTGAAAATTTGCCTGCTGGTGCTTATTATTTAGATGAAATAAGTATAAATTATTTGCAAACCGATAACGGTACTTTTTATGCTTTGATTCCAACTACGATTGAGACGAAAGATCGCATCATTCAATATAAGACTTTGGCGATTTTCGATCAAACGCAATGGTATTTAATTTATGGGGGTCAAAAAACTATACATAATCCAATTTTTCTTGAGATTTATCCTGGTTTTGATAAAGTATATTTACCAAAGGAAACGATAATAAATAAATGATTAAAGTATTGTTTTTCTTGTCTATGATAAATATGTCTTGCGAGGTGCTTGCTTTTTTATTGTAATCTCACGATAGTACATGTGAATGTGTTTGGATTGGATGGCTGGTTCTTTGTAAGGTGAAATCTATGCACCTTTATTCTTATTTTAAATTATTTGTAGGTTGCATGATTGCTATTTCAAGCGTTGTTCCGCAAGTTTAAAATGTCAAGCTCTCCATTATGTGGATTCTTGAAGTAGAGTTCAGCTTATTATTTTTTAGTAATTGTTGAACTGAAGAGAGGTTTTATTTTGAATATAAATAGAGAAAATGGTTTTATAAAATTGGGCTTGTCTACTCTTTTGATTAAGAACTTATCCATTTCTGGTATGAATAAACCTAAACTTATTCAAGAGCAAGCTATTCCAATGATGCTGAAAGGGCACGATATTTTAGGGATTGCACAGACAGGTTCTGGAAAGACCTTGGCATTTAGTTTACCTGTCTTGAGTCAGATTTTGACTTTGGGTAATAAGCGCTGTCCGAGAACTGCTCGAGCTTTAATTTTGGTTCCTACGCGTGAATTGGCTGTTCAGATTGATGAAACAATTCGTATTGTTGCAAAAGGAACGCATCTTTCGACATGCCTCATTTTTGGTGGAGTATCACGTTTAAAACAAATTAAACGTATGGAAGCAGGTGTGGATATTTTAGTAGCAACGCCAGGTCGTTTAATAGACCTTGTTCGTGAAAAGTGCGTTGATCTTTCCCAGTCTCGTTTTTTGGTTCTGGATGAAGCAGACCGTATGTTAGATATGGGCTTTATTAATGACGTACAAAAAATTGTAAAATTTTTGCATAAGGAGCGTCAAACAGTGCTTTTTTCTGCAACAATGCCGAAAGAAATTTCAGCACTTGCAAATACTCTGCTCAATGAGCCTGTAAAAATAGAGGTTGCTCCACAAGGAACTACTGCTGCAGACATCGCTCAAAAAATATACTGCGTTCCTATGGGTGAAAAAAAGAGTGTTTTAGCTAAACTTTTGACAAATCCAGTTTTCGCTTCGGTTATTGTTTTTACCCGAACCAAACATGGTGCTGATTCTGTTACACGTAGTTTAGAAAGAGTAGGGTATTCTGTTGCAACGATTCATGGGAATAAATCGCAAAATGCTCGGCAGTGTGCATTAAAAGCTTTCCGTGAAGGATCAGTGCGGATTCTTGTTGCGACAGATATTGCGGCGCGTGGTATTGATATACCAGAAATAAGCCATGTTATTAATTACGACTTGCCAGATGAAGCTGACAGTTACGTGCATCGCATTGGTCGCACAGGACGCAATGGTGCATCTGGTAATGCCATCACACTTTTTGATGAAGGAGTAGAGAGGACGCGCTTGCATGCCGTAGAGAAATTGATTCGTATGAAAATAGTGCGTGAATCCATTCCAGTGCAGTTTGCAGCGTTTCCCAAAAAGCCATCTGTACTAAAAAATAAAGAAAAGGGAAATGGTAAAGAAAATAGTAAGGAACGTCGTTTCAAAAAATCTAAACGTCAGAAGCGACTTTTGAGTCGCCAAAATAGTGCTACACAGTCACAGAATAAAAATTCTCCATCTTCAAGCGAAAGATACGAAAAAGAAAAAACAGTGATAAGAGGTACAAAATCTTTCCGTTCTCGTAAATCGGTAAAAAAAGCAGCTTAAATCAAATGTTTAGAAACTATATAGGAGAAAAATTTTTTGTTTTTTGCAATTTTGAACTTGAGACAACAAAAATAGAACAATGCTCCTTTTAAAACAGCATTATCGCATATATCCCCTTATAATGAAGAGAAAATTATGATTGGTCAAAATTTTCTTTTTATATCCATAAATTAGCTGGTGTCACATTCTTAATTCTGGAGATAATATCGAATGAGTTTGTTATTTGTGTGGGAGATTCATTGTAATTTAAGAGCAGGGTGTAATATTATGTTACCCTAATACGGTTTTTACCCCGTAGTTTGTGTGTTTTCCTACCTGAATTTACAGTGCTTGATAAGAAAAGCACGGTGAGGCGCTTATGGGATTAAAGTATACATGCCCCTTTATTATAATAAAAAGTGAGTGACAAACTTGTTCATGAGGTTTTTTATCAATGTCTTTTATCTGCCACCATTATCGATCATGCGGAAAATGAATGTGATACATTCGAGGCAGAGTTTGATGATAGCGGCAATGATTTAGAGATTCCCCAAAGTAAAAGCGATCTACAGGTTAGCTTTGGTTATGAGGACAGCATCAGTGCTTCGATGGGATGTTTTATTGTCGAATCTGTTGTGAGCTCTGGTAGTAGTGACGGAGAAACCTTGCGCATCTGTGGCAAGAGTGCTTCCATGATGCGCAAAGAGATCAAGGAACAGACAAGTAAGCATTTTGATTCCCAAACCGTTGGAGATATTGTTGAGACATTAGCCAAACGCCATGGCTCCCAAGCAAAAATCAGCTCAGAGTTCTATGAGAAACCGTTATCTTATGTTGTTCACACAGATCAAATTGATTCCACCAGCAAAAATTATCAATGATCGCTTAAGGCCGATGTGGTAAATTTTTTCGGGTGTCACAGCACCATTATTAGCCATTTATGGATATGGTGAAGTTCCAGATCAGTAGCCGTGAAGGAGTTTCAACATCTCTCTCTGTAAGACTCATCTACGTTAACTGATTTAGAGTGTGCTCTTCGGTTTTTATATCTGCAGCGGTTAGGTTTTAGTGGTAAGGTTGTTAATCGCGCGTTTTGCATTTCAACGGATCGTAGTGCACGGTTTAATTATTTTAAAATCGAAGCGTTATTGGAACTTA